>NZ_JBHTVQ010000001.1:269601-275621 GCF_042792855.1 Streptomyces sp. NPDC056600 | reverse complement strand
CCCGGCGGGCCCACCGACCCCCCCTCGCCCCCCGCGGCCCCGGGGGCGGGGCCGGGGCGGGGGGCCCCCCCCCCCGCCGCCGGACCAGCGCCCTGGCCGGCCGGGCCGAACTCCCCTCCCCCGCACGCGGTCAGCCCGAGGGCGGTCAGCAGCGTCAGACCGGTCAGGGCGCGGCGGAGGCGGTTCGCGGTACGCACGGGGGTCACAGGTCCTGGGCCTTTCCGGTGGTGGCGCGGGGCGGCAGGTGTTTCTCGAAGGAGAGCAGGCCGATGTGTTCCGGGGCGGCCTCGGTGTCGAAGAGCGGCGTGTAGCCCGTGGTGAGGTAGAGCCCTCGCGCCTCGGGCTGGCGCGGCCCCGTGGTGAGGAAGATCCGGTGGTAGCCGGCCTGCCGGGCCTCGCGCTCCAGCTCGGCGACGACGCGCCGCGCCAGGCCGCGCCGCCGGTGGGCGGAGTGCGTCCAGATGCGTTTGAGCTCGGCCGTGCGGGCGTCGTACCGGCGGTAGGCTCCGCCGGCCACCGCCTCGCCGTCGTGCAGGAGCAGGAGCAGCAGGCCGCCGTGGGCGGAGGTGAACGCCTCGTCCGGGTAGCGGCCGAGCTCCTCCGCCGCGTCGCCGCCGTAGCGGCTGGAGTACTCCTGGCGCAGCTCGTCGAGCAGGGGCCGCACCCGCGGGTCGGACACCTGGACCCGGAGCAGGGTGGGCTCCCACGCGGCGGAGGGTGAGGGATCTTCTGACGTGGTGGTCATTCGGGCACGCCTCTCTCGGCTCCTCGGCGGGAGCGGAAGACGGGTACGCGGAGGGAGCCGCACCGGGAGAGCCGGTGAGACCGGGAACGTGACGGCGATGCGGAGAAGGAGAGGGCAGCGTGTGTCCGGCTCACACCCGTGTCCGCGGCAGGCTCGGACGCCCGGCGCTCAGGGGTGCGAAAGAGAGATCTCGGCCCGCGACGGGGTCACCGAGGGAGGGATCGGGCCGTTCCGGACGGCCTGCGACTGCCCGGTCAGCAGGGGCGACACGAGGCGGACCACACCCGACCGAAGTCGATGTGGCCGCGCGTGACGAGGCGCTGCTGGCGGGAATGCATGCGGACCATTGAGCATCACCCGGGGCGGTTCGTCAACAGCCCGTCCAGGGCGCGGACTTGTTGACACACGGCCGGGACGGCGGCGTACGGTGGGCGGGCCGGCGGTGTTGAGGGACACGCCGGGCGTGACGACCACCGCCCCCGGGCGCGCACCTTCCCGCGCCCCGGGACGCTCTCCGACGCCCCGCGAATCCCTCCCGGAGGACCTGCAATGGTCACCCCGACCGGTACCGCCTCCTCTCCCCCGGCCACGCCGCCCGCCGTCCCGCGTCCATCCGTCGACCTGCCCGCCGTCGTGCCGCGCAGACGCCCCGGCCGCTGGCTGACCGGCGCCCTCGGGCTGCTGTTCCTGGTGATGGTCCTCAACTCGGTCGCCCGCAACGACGCGTTCCAGTGGGGTGTGGTCGCCCGCTACTTCACCACCGCCGCGGTGCTGGACGGGTTACTGCTCACCCTGTGGCTGACCGCCGTGGTCATGGTGCTCGGCTTCCTCCTCGGCACACCGCTGGCCGTCATGCGGCTGTCGTCCAACCCGGTCCTGCGCACGCTCGGCTGGGGCTACGTGTGGATCTTCCGCTCCACGCCGCTGCTCGTGCAGCTGCTGTTCTGGTTCAACATCGGCGCCCTGTACCCGCGGCTCGGGCTCGGTGTGCCGTTCGGACCGCAGTTCGTCACCGTCGAGACGGTGAACCTGCTGGGGCCGACGCTCACGGCGGTCATCGGTCTCACCCTGCACGAGGCCGCCTACGCCGCCGAGGTGGTCCGCGGCGGCGTCCTCTCGGTGGACGGAGGTCAGACCGAGGCCGCCCAGGCCTTGGGCCTCGGCCGGTGGCGGACCCTGCGCCGCGTCGTGGTCCCGCAGGCCATGCGCGCGATCGTGCCGACCGCCGGCAACATGCTGATCGGCACCCTCAAGGGCACCAGCATCGTCAGCGTGCTGGCCGTGCACGACCTGCTGTTCTCGGTCCAGCTGGTCTACAACCAGACCTACCAGGTGATCCCGCTGCTGCTGGTCGCCACCCTGTGGTATGTGGCCGTCACCACCGTGCTGGGCATCGGCCAGTTCTACGTCGAGCGCCGTTACGCGCGCGGGACGGCGCGGGCGCTGCCCCGCACCCCTCTTCAGCGGCTCCGGGACAGGCTGCGGCCCACGCCCCCGAAGACGCGCCGCGCGGCGGTCCCCTCGGGGAGCGCGCGGTGAGCGCCGGGACGCGCCCCGCGGTGCTGGCCGTCGTCGGAGCGGGCCCCCGCGCCGTCGGGCTGCTGGAGCGGATCGCCGCGAACCTGGCGGAACTGTGGCCGGGCGAGGCCGAGTTGCACGTCCATCTGGTGGATCCGCATCCGCCCGGCCCGGGGCGGATCTGGCGGCACGACCAGTCTCCCCTGCTGCGGATGAACTCCATGGCGGAGGACGTCACCATGTTCACCGACGCGTCGTCCACCGTGGAGGGTCCGGTGCTCCCCGGCCCCTCCCTCGCCGAGTGGGCCGCGCAGTTCTCCGGGCGGGCCCCCCGGCAGGATCCCTACCTGGAGCCCGCCGACCCCGGGACGCTGGCCGAGCTCCGCGGCCTCGCGGGCTCCGACTTCCCGACGCGGAGGGCCCAGAGCGCCTATCTGGACTGGGTGTTCCGCCGAGTCCTGGCCCAACTCCCGCCCCGGGTGCGGGTCGAGTGGCACGCCACCACCGCCACCTCGGTCACCGGTCCGCCCGACGGCCCGCAGCGGGTCCACCTGGCGGGGCGTGCCCTGCCGGTCACCGCCGACCTCGTCGTCCTCGCCCAGGGCCATCTGGACGCCGCGCCGCCCGCCGAACACGACGCACACGCCGAGTTCGCGCGCCGGCACGGGTTGTTCCACCTCCCGCCCGCCTACACGGCGGACGTCGACCTGTCCGCGCTGCGCCCGGGGCAGCACGTGCTGGTCCGGGGTTTCGGACTCGCCTTCGTCGACCTGATGTCCCTGCTCACCGAGGGCCGCGGCGGCGAGTTCGGCGAGGGGTCCGACGGAGAGCTCGCCTACCGGCCGTCCGGCCGTGAGCCGGTGCTGCACGTCGGGTCGCGGCGCGGCGTTCCGTACCACTCCAAGACCCATTACCCGCTCCAGGGCCCCAGGCCCCCGCTGCCGCGGTACTTCGGCCCCGCGCAGGTGGCGGAACTGTCCGCGGCGGGACCGCTCGACCTCCGGCGCGACGTCCTGCCGCTGATGGCGAAGGAGATCGGCTTCGGGCACTACCACGAGCTGTTCCTCGCCCACCCGGAGCGCACCGCCCTGCCCTGGCCGGAGTTCGAGGCCGCGTACGCCCGTCTCGACCCAAGGGGGGCCGGCATGGCGGAACTGGTCGCCACGACGGTTCCGGACCCCGCCGACCGACTGGACCTGGAGCGGCTGGACCGGCCGCTGGAGGGCCTGTCCTTCGCCACCCCCGAGGCGTTCCAGGAGCACCTGCGCAGCTACGTGTCCCATGACGTCGAACGGCGCGCGGATCCGGCCCACAGCGCCGATCTCGGCGCGTTCCTCGCGTTGCTCTCGGTCTACGGCAACCTCGCCCGTCTCGCGGCGACGGGGTCCCTGACCGCCCGCTCCGTGGTCCGCGACCTCGACGGCTGGTGGCAGGGCTTCTTCAGCTTCCTCGCCTCCGGGCCGCCCGGCTTCCGACTGCGGCAGCTCCTCGCCCTCTCCCGGGCGGGCGTGGTCCGGTTCGCGGGAGCGGACCTGCGGGTGGGAACGGACGAGGAGACCGGCACGTTCACCGGCGTCAGCCCGACGGTCCCGGGGCACACCGTGCGCGCCACCGCACTGGTTGAGGCCCGCCTCCCCCGGTCGTCCGTGATCCGCACCACCGACCCGCTCCTGCGGGACCTGCGCCTGCGGGGGGCGGTCACGGAGGAGGTGCTGGCCGACGCCACCGACACCCACCGGTCCGGGCTGCTGGCGGTGGCGCACCCGGACGGCGGCCTGGTCGACCCCCGGCTGGGCGGACGTGCGCACCCCCGCCGGGTGGCCCTGGGCGCGCCGACGAACCAGCGGGCGGTGGCCGCGTTCGCCAGGCCCTTCACCAACGCGCCGGGCTTCCAGCAGAACGACGCGACGGCCCGGAGCCTGCTGCGGTCGCTGGCCTCGCTCACTCGCGGAACCGAGGCCCCGGGCACCCTGGCCGCACCGGGCGCCGCCGGCGGGTCCGGTGCCGCCACTGCCGTCGCCACCGCTGCCGCCGCCACCGCTGCCCCTGCCGCTGCCGCTGCCGCTGCCGCCGAAGAGATCGACGCCGGCGCGGTGGGCGCGGCGACCGCCTCCGGCGCCCCGGGAGCGGTGCGGCGGGCGGGGTGACGGTGGTCGCCCCGCCGCGCGCGGCATCGCCACCGCGGCAGTGGCCCTGCGGCGCGGGCGCGACGCGCGGGCAGCGGACCCGTGCTGGGCGCCTCGAGCCGGGCCGGGCGGCGGCGCTGCCGCGCGGCCCGGGCGGTGCCCCGCGCCCGCGGTGCCTGCGTCGGCCCGCCCGCCGCATGCCGTCGCCGACCGCACCCGGCGCGTCCACGCGGGTCATCGCGCCGGGCGCCGCACGAGCGTCGGCGCCCACGGGCGAGCGGCGTCCTCGGCCCGGTCGGCGCGCGCGCCGCCCCCGGTACCCCTGGCTCCCCCTGGCGCCCCGCGCCCCGGAGGAGTCGGTGCGGGCGGTGCGGGCGGCGTTCACGGCGCTCAGGCCGCGTGCGCCCCGCCGTCCGGCCGCCGCCCGTGCCCGTCGCGCGCGAACCCGTGACCCGGCAGCGGGCTGCGACGGCCTGGCCCCGCGCCCCGCGGACTGCCCGCCCGTGCCACGGACCGGGCCGTGGCGACGGCGTCCCGGCACCCCGCTGACGCACCGGCAGCGGGCGGGACCGCCATGGTGGCCCCCGCCCCGCCTCGCGGCCGCCGGTGCGCCGGCCGCGTAGGTCAGCCCCGCTGCCGTACCGGCTCGGGCACGGCCGGCCGCGCGCACGCCGCCCAGTCCACGATCCGCACCGCCGCGCCCGCGGCCTCCTCGCCCCGGCAGCGGGCGTGGTGCCTGCGGGCGATGCCGTCCAGGTCGAGGTGGGCCCCGAAGGCCGGGTGCGCGGTGAGTCGCCGGGCGTACGCCCACAGCCGGGGGTGACCGGTGATCCGGTGCACCGCTGCGGCGTCCAGGTGGTGGCGGTGCACGGTGTCGAGCTGCAGCAATGTCACCCACACGTGCAAGTCCGCGAGGGTGAGTCCGTCGCCCGCCACGTGGTCCTGGAGGGCGAGCCGCCGCTCCAGCGTCTCCAGCCCTTCCAGCAGGGTGCCCAGTGCGGCGTCGCGCGCCGCCTGGTCGGTGCCGGGCAGCCCGGCGCGCTGGGCCGCGCGGCCGATCTCCTCGCAGAGCAGGTCCACACCCCCGATCGCCGCCTCGGCCCCGTGCGGGAGGAGGTCGGGGCCGCCGGCGCCGAACTGCCGGACCAGGTCGCGCAGGATGTCGGGCGTGTGGGTGCTGACGATCCGTCCGGTCCAGGTGTCGTGGAGCACGGGGGCGGCGGCCGGTCCCGGGTACTGGTGCGAGCTGGCCTCGTACAGCGGGCGCAGGAGCCGGTGCCCGCCGTCGGGCCCGTCCGGCACGGCGGGCAGCAGCGTGACCGGCAGGGCGTCGCCCAGGCCGAGCAGGCCGTGGGTGACGGCGATCCGCAGGCTCTGCGGACAGGAGACGGAGAGGTGGAGCCGGTAGCGACGCGCCGCGGCGTAGTAGCCGCTGCGCGCGTCGCTTCCGATGCGGCCGCGGAAGGACGGCACGGCGGAGGGCCGGATGGCGGACATGGTTCTCCCTGGGGTGCTCGGCGCGGATGCGGGAAGGCGCCGGCGCGCGCGGGCCCGCGCCCGCCGGGGCGGGGGGGCGGGGCGGGCCCGGGAGAGGGGTCCGGCGGCGACCGCCCCGCCGGGGGGGCGCCGGG
>NZ_JBHTVQ010000001.1:78852-269591 GCF_042792855.1 Streptomyces sp. NPDC056600 | reverse complement strand
CCATCCGGCCCCGTCTGCCCGGCCGGGGGCGGGGCCGTTGGGGGTCCTTGGTCCTCCCGGGGTTGTTGGGCGCGCTTGGGGTCCGCGGCGGGGGGGGGCGGGCCCGGCGGCGCCGGGACGGGGTGCCTGCGCGGACCGGTCAGAGGTGACCGGCGGCGACGGCACCGCCGTGGGGGCGCCGTGCGGCACTGCACACACGCATGAGATCGATGTGGCGGCGGGAGGTCAGCAGGGGCAGCGGGCGGATGGCGACGCGGACGGCGTCGCTCCCGAGGTCCGGTCCCGCACGGCCCATGTGATCCCCCATCGATCCACCAGGGTTCCTGAACGGAGTGTCAGGCGGCCCTTGAGCGACGTCAAGGGACCCGGCACGGTCCGTCGCCGGCGTCTCACCCTGTGGAAGGGGATGTCCACCGGCGGCCCGCGGCGGAACAAGCCGACAGCGGCCCCGCGGGGGAACGCGGACGCCCCGCCGGCGGACCGGCGGGGCGTCGTGGGCGGCCGTCACTGACGGGCGGCCGTCGGCACGGATCACAGGGCGGAGCAGGCCGCCCCGTTGAGGGTGAACGCGGCGGGAGCGGTGTTGGCGCTCCCCTTCGAGGCGAGGAAGCCCAGGGTCACGGAGCCGCCCGCCGCGATGGTGGTGGTGTAGGAGGCGGGGGTGACGGTCACCGCGGCGCCCGACTGGGCGACGGTGCCGCCCCACATGTTGCTGATCTTCTGGCCGTCGGCGAAGGAGAAGGCGAGCTTCCAGTTGCTGACCGCCGTGGTGGCGGTGTTGCGCAGGACGATCTCGCCCTGGAAGCCGCCGGACCACTGGTTGGTGATCTTGTAGCCCACCGCGCAGCTGCCGCTCGGGGTGTCCCCGCCGGGCTGCGTGGTGACCTGCAGGGTGGCCGAGTTGGCCGAGCGGTTGCCGGCCGCGTCGCGGGCCCGGACCGCGAAGGTGTAGGCGGTGCCCGCGGACAGGCCGCTCACCGTGGCGGAGGTGGTGGCCGAGGTGGCGACCACGGTCTGCGAGGTGCCGTCGACGCGGACCACCTCGTAGCCCGTCACGCCAACGTTGTCAGACGAGGCCGACCAGGTCAGGGCCACCGAGCTCGAGCTCACGGTGGACGCCTTCGGGGTGCCGGGGGCGGTGGGCGCCTGGGTGTCGCCGCCCGTGCCGCCGGAGTAGATCGTGGCCTCGCGGGAGGTCTGGGAGATGCCGTTGGCGCCCTTGAAGAAGCGGGTGCCCCAGCTGGTGAGGGAGGCGGCGTCGAAGTTGGTCGCCATGTCGAGGTACTCGACCCCGCCGCCGTTGCCGCTCCACGACCAGCCGATGTAGCCGATGCCGAGCGACTGCGCGGTCGCCATGATGGCGTCCTCGTCCGGGTTGCCGTCGCTGTGGTCGTGACCGAACTCGCCGACCACGATGGGCAGTTTGTTGGTGACGAAGGTGTTCAGGTAGCTCTGCACCTCGGCCGCCGTGTCGTACACGCCGTACATGTGGATCGAGAAGACGGTGTTGCGGTCCGGGTCGGAGGCGAAGACCGACGCGGCGTTGTCGCGCATCGTGTTCGACCAGTCCTGGCCCCAGTTGGGCGCGTCCACCATCAGCGCGTGCCGGAGGCCGGCGCCGCGCAGTGTGGCAATCGCGTTCTTGGTGGCGTCCGTCCAGCCGGTGTAGTTGTTGTTGCCCCACGGCTCGTTGCCGATGTTGATGACAACGTAGTCTTCCTGGCCCGCGAGAACGTCCTTGAGGCCGATCCAGTAATTCGCGGCCTGCTCCAGCGTGCCCGCGGCGGACTCCTCGCCGTACCCGGTGGTGTCGTGCACCTCCAGGACGCAGATCAGCTTGTTGGCCTTGCAGCGGTCGATCACGGCGGCCACGTCGGAGGCGCTGTTGGCGGTCCACCGGTGCCCGTCGGCGAGCACGACGCGGACGGTGTTGGCGCCGAGCGCCTTGATGTCGGCGAACGACTTCGTCTGGCTCTGGTACCAGGTGTGCGCGTGGTTGACCCCGCGCATCACGAAGGGGTTGCCGTTGCTCTCGACCACGCGGCCGTCGGTGACGCGGAGGCCGGCCGGGGCGGCCGCCGCCGCCTGGGCGGGCTCCTTGGCCTGGGCGGGTGCGGCGCCGAGGGCGAGCAGCCCGAGGAGCGTGGCCAGGGTGGCGATCACGGCCGCGAGGGGCCGTCGTCTTGGTGCGCGTGCGGTTCTCACTCTGCCTCCAGCAGTCCGGCGCCGGCTGTGTCCGGCCACCGGTGAGGGGGATGCGCGGAAAGGGGGACAGCAGGTTCTCGGGCCGTCGGTCCGAGAGGGTGGAACGCATATTTGGGAGCGCTCCCATGAATCCAGCCGGAAGGGTTCACGTCAAGGTTGAGGATGCGCCAAGAGTGCGAAAGCCCCACAGAAACATGAGAGTTGTCCAACCGCCCACGTCACGGGGCCCGCACGCGCCCCCACCGTCCCGGCCGCCGCCGCAACACCCCAGGGCGAGCGTGGCGCGATCGGACGTTGTCCTTCCGCCGCACTTTACGCACCCTTGACGTGGGAGCGCTCCCAACGAGCCCGGCCCTGGAACGGCGTCAACTCCGCCCCCTGATCCGCCCCGGCACCACGCTTGATCCATTCCCACCTGCGCCTCGTCGGCGGTTCCGCTCCGGCGGGGCGCCGTGTTGCGGCCCCGTGAGGCGAAAGTTGCGACGAAGTTTCGTAACAAAAATTGCTCCCCGGGGCGCAACTCCCCGTCCTGTTCGCTAATTTCTCGCCTCGCAGCGGTAAACGGCGCCTCACGGCACAGCTTGCGTTTCGATGCGGTACGAAAGTTTCGGTGAGGCGCCGTCCAAGCCGATCCGTTGCCTGTTCGATCCTGGCCACCCCCAGCGAAGGGTCGCAAGACAATGAAGATGCAGTCCTTGTGGCACACAGCCGCAAGAAAGGCGGTCGTCCTCGGGACGGCGGGCGCCATGGCCCTCGGAGGAATGGTCGCCCTGGCCGGCTCGGCCGAGGCGGCCACCACCCTCGGCGCCGCCGCCTCCGCGAAGGGCCGCTACTTCGGCACGGCGGTCGCGAACAACCGGCTCAGCGAGACGGACTACGTCAACACGCTGAACACCGAGTTCAACTCGGTGACGCCGGAGAACGAGATGAAGTGGGACGCGGTCGAGCCCAGCCGCGGCAGCTTCAACTTCGCCAACGCCGACAAGATCGTCAACCACGCCAAGAGCCGCAGCATGCAGGTCCGCGGCCACACCCTGGTCTGGCACTCGCAGCTGCCCAGCTGGGTCGGTTCGCTGAGCGCCGACGAGCTCCGCAAGGCCATGACCACCCACATCACCGAGGTGATGACCCACTACAAGGGCCAGATCGCGGCCTGGGACGTGGTGAACGAGGCCTACCAGGACGGCAGCAGCGGCGCCCGCCGCAGCTCGCCCTTCCAGGACAAGCTGGGCGCGGGGTACATCGAGGAGGCGTTCAAGATCGCGCGCTCCGTCGACCCGGCGGCCAAGCTCTGCTACAACGACTACAACACCGACGGGGTCAACGCGAAGTCGACGGCCGTGTACAACATGGTCAAGGACTTCAAGTCCCGTGGCGTGCCGATCGACTGCGTGGGCTTCCAGGGGCACTTCAACTCCAACTCCCCGGTCACCGCCGACTTCCAGCAGAACCTCGAGCGCTTCGCCGCTCTCGGCGTCGACGTCCAGCTCACCGAGGTGGACATCGAGGGCTCCGGCTCCACGCAGGCCGCCGACTACGAGAAGGTCGTCAAGGGCTGCCTGGCGGTGAGCCGTTGCACGGGCATCACCGTCTGGGGCGTCACCGACAAGTACTCCTGGCGCTCGAGCGGCACCCCGCTGCTCTTCGACGGCAGCTACCAGAAGAAGCCGGCGTACACCGCCGTCCTCAACGTGCTGAACGGCGGCACCACCACGCCTCCGACCAGCCCGCCGCCGTCGACGACGCAGCCGCCCACCAGCCCGCCGCCCGCCGGCAGCGGTTCCTGCACCGCGAGCTTCAAGGCCGACTCCTCGTGGTCGGGCGGCTACAACGGCACGGTGACCGTCAAGGCCGGCAGCGCCGCCATCAGCAAGTGGACCGTCACGCTGACCATGCCCTCCGGTCAGACCATCGCCTCGCTGTGGAACGGTGTCTCCACCACCAGCGGCAGCACGGTGACGGTCAAGAACGCCCCCCACAACGGCTCGCTCGCGGCCGGCGCCTCGACCAGCTTCGGCTTCACGGCGAACGGTGGCAGCACCGCTCCGACCGTGGCCGGGTGCTCGGTCTCCTGAACCCAGGCCCTCGGGCCTGACGGGGGACCTGCCGGTCCTGCCGGAACGGAGGACGTGCCCCCCTCCCCCGGCAGGCCGGTCCGGTTCCCGTGACCGTGTCCCCCACCACGGTCGGCCGCCGGCCACACGCCTTGTGGCCGGCGAACACCCCCCAGGCGCCCCCGCCGGATCCTCCGGCGGGGGCGTCCGCGTTCACACCGTTCGTGCCACGTGCCCGCCGGTCACCGGCTGCCGAGGCATTCCCAGAAGCGCTGGACGATGCCGTCGAGGTAGTTCTTCCCCTCCTCGCCGGAGGTGGCCGCGCCGGTGGCCCGGCTCAGCGTCCTGGCGATGAGGTTCTGGTACTCGCCGTGCATGACGCGTAAGGGTTCCTGCAGTTCGCGCTTCTCCATCGACAGCAGCCGCGCGACGGCGCGGATGTGCGCCTGCCACCGGGTGGACACCGCCTCCACGAGCAGCGCCGCGAGCTCGCCCTCGAGACCGGTGACGGCGACCATGTCGGGCGCCGCCAGCTGGAGGGTGCGGCCCAGCTGGGTGGACTGGTACGCGCTCCCCGTCCACCGTCCGGTCTCCTCCATGCGGAGGTAGTCACTCACGCCCATGCCGATCGAGTGGGCGACGTCCTCGGGGGCCATCCCGCGGGCCAGCCGGTGCTCCCGCAGGGTGCGCGGCGCGCCCATGAGGTCCCCGGGGGCACACCACAGGGCGCCGGCGAGCGCGGTCAGTTCCTGGAGGCTGGGCATGGCGACGCCACGTTCCCAGGCCGCGATGTGATCGGGCGTCACGTAGCTCATCCCGTAGGAGGCGCGCATTCCGTAGGCGACATGGCCGGGGGCCATCCCGAGCCTCTCGCGCAGCGTGCGGGCAGCGCGTGCGTTGAAAGGGAGTGGTGGGTGCACGGGCGGAGACTATGCAGTCACGGGGCGTTGTTCCATGGCCACTGTCTGCGGTGTCCCGATTGGGCGGGATAGATCACCCCGAGGTTCGTAGCTACCTACGAGAACGTGATGCATGATCAACTCAGCCTATACACAGAGGAGTTGTGACCTGGCGCGGGATGCGTATGATCCGCACCGCGAGACGCCGCACACACGTTCGTCACATCGTGCGGCGTGCTCCGTCCACGACGGCGCCCTCGCATCTCCCCCTGCCCGTTCGTCCCAGGAGACGTCATGCACAAAACAGATGCTGGTCCCGCCGCGCCGCCCTATCGGGGCGATGGTGGCGGCGGCGGTCTGGACCGGTTCTTCCGCATCAGCGAGCGGGGATCGACCCTCGGCCGGGAAGTCCGCGGCGGACTGGCCACCTTCTTCACCATGGCGTACATCCTGGTGCTCAACCCGATCATCCTGGGCAGCGCCAAGGACAAGTTCGGCGACCAGCTCGACGTCCCGCAGCTCGCCACGGCCACCGCCCTGGTCGCCGCGGTGATGACGGTGATCATGGGTGTGGGCGGCAACCTCCCGCTCGCCCTCGCCGCCGGTCTCGGGCTCAACGCGGTCGTCGCCTTCCAGATCGCCCCGCTGATGGCCTGGGACGACGCGATGGGCCTCGTCGTGCTCGAGGGCCTGCTGATCTGCGTGCTGGTGATGACCGGTCTGCGCGAGGCGATCATGCACGCCATCCCGCAGCCCCTGAAGCAGGCGATCAGCGTCGGCATCGGCCTGTTCATCGCCTTCATCGGCTTCGTCGACGCCGGCTTCGTCACCCGTATCCCGGACGCCGCCAACACCACCGTCCCCGTGCAGCTGGGCACCGGCACCCTCGGCGGCTGGCCGATCCTCGTCTTCTGCCTCGGCGTCCTGGTGACGATCGTGCTGCTCGCCCGCAAGGTGAAGGGCGCCATCCTCATCAGCATCGTCCTGATGACGCTGCTGGCCATCGTCATCAACGCGCTGGCCGACGTGAAGAGCTGGGGCCTGACCACCCCGGCGCTGCCCGACAACCCGGTCGCGAGCCCCGACTTCGGGCTGCTCTTCCAGTTCGACCTGTTCGGCTCCTTCGGTCAGGTGACCGTGCTGACCGTGGTCCTGCTGATCTTCACGCTGATCCTGTCGGACTTCTTCGACACCATGGGCACGGTCGTCGGCGTCACCGCCGAGGCCGGACTGCTCGACGAGCGGGGCCAGGTTCCCGGCCTGAGCCGCGTCCTGCTGATCGACGGCGCCGCGGCGGTCGCCGGCGGTGTGGCCTCCTCCTCGTCCGCCACCACCTACGTGGAGTCCGCGGCCGGTGTCGGCGAGGGCGCCCGCACGGGCTTCGCCAGCCTGGTCACGGGCGGCATGTTCGCCCTCGCGCTCTTCTTCACCCCGCTGCTGACCATGGTCCCGATGCAGGCGGCCTCCCCCGCGCTGGTGGCGGTCGGCTTCCTGATGATGACGCAGGTCCGGCACATCGAGTGGGACCGCTACGACGTGGCGATACCCGCCTTCCTGACGATCACCGTCATGCCGTTCACGTACTCGATCACCAACGGCATCGGCGCCGGCTTCGTCGCCTACGTGGTCATCAAGGCGTGCCTGGGCCGGGCCCGCGAGGTCCACTGGCTGCTGTGGGGCACCGCGGTGCTCTTCCTGGCCTACTTCGCCATCGGCCCGATCGAGATGCTGCTGGGCGTCAAGTAGGGCGCACCTCCCCCGCGGCCGGTGTCGCAGGCGGCCTGTGCGGCCGCCGGACACCGGCCGTGGCCATGACCGGATCGGTCCGCCGCCGGACCCGATGGGGCCTGGTCCGGGCCGCCGCCGGTGGCCGAGGCTTGAGGGCATGAACAGAGCACTGATCGTCATCGACGTCCAGGAGTCCTTCCGTGCCGGCCCGCAGTGGGAGGCGATCTCCGACCCCGAGATCGCCGGCAAGGTGAACCGGCTGGTCCGCCTCGCCCGCGCCGCCGGCGACCTGGTGGTGTGGGTGCTGCACTCCGAACCCGGCACCGGGGGCCTCTTCGACCCGGCGCTCGGCCAGGTGCGCCTGATGGAGGAGCTGCGGCGGGCGGAGGGCGAGCCGCTGATCCACAAGACCTCCCACAACGCGTTCACCACCACCAACCTCCAGCAGCTGCTCACCGAGCGCGGCATCGGTGAGCTCACCGTGTGCGGCATCCGCACCGAGCAGTGCGTGGAGACCACCACCCGGGTCGCCTCCGACCTCGGCTACCGGGTCACCTTCGTCGTCGACGCCACCGCCACCGGTCCGATCCCGCACCGCGACGCCCCCGCCGGCCGGAGCATCGCCGAGATCCTGGCCGACCCGCGCACACTGCCGGCCGAGGAGGTCGTCCGGCGCACCGAGTACGCCCTCGCGGGGCGGTTCGCCACCGTCACGACGGTCGGCCGGCTGGAGGCCGGGGCGGCTCTTGCGGCATGATGACCGGATCGTGAGCCGAGTCGTCTTCCTCCTGGTGCCCGGAGTCCATCTGCTGGACCTGGCCGGGCCCGCGCAGGTCTTCTCCACCGCGGCCGACCAGGGGCACCGCTACAGCCTCTCCTACGTGGCCGAGCGGTCCCCGGTCGCCACCGCGCAGGGTCTGCCGGTGGCGGCGGACACCGCGTGGCCGCATCTCTCCCCCGAGGACCTGGTCCTCGTCCCCGGCTGGCGGACCGACGGCCGCAGCGGCGGCCCGGAGGCCGGGGACCCCGCGCTGCGGGTGCTGCGGGAGCACCACGCGCGGGGCGGCACGGTGGCCAGCGTCTGCGCGGGGGCGCTGGCGCTGGCCCGGGCCGGTCTGCTCGACGGGCGTACCTGCACCACCCATCACGACGTGCAGGAGGCACTGGCCAGGAGCCACCCGAAGGCCCAGGTGGTGCGCGACGTCCTGTTCACCACGGACGACAGGGTGATCACCTCGGCCGGCATCGCCAGCGGCATCGACCTGGCCCTGCACCTCGTCGCCACCCGCCACGGTCCCGCGGCCGCCGCGCGGGTGGCCCGGCAGATGGTGGTCTACGCCCGCCGCAACGGCGACCAGCCGCAGGACAGCGCCATGCTCCGGCACCGGTCCCACCTCGACGACGTGGTCCATCGCGCCCAGGACGTCCTGGACGCCCGGTTCGACCGCCCGCTGCGGCTGGCCGCCCTGGCCGCCGCCGTCGGCGTCAGCGAGCGCACCCTGTCCCGCCACTTCACCCGGGCCACCGGCCTCACCCCGCTGCGCTACCAGCAGGCGCTGCGGCTGGAGCACGCCGAGCACCTGATCGGCCACGGGGCGACGGTGGAGGCGGCGGCCCGCTCCGCCGGGTTCGAGGACCCGCGCATGCTGCGGCGGCTGCGGGGCCGCGCGTCCTGAGGACGGGAGGGGACGGGGAGGGCGGCGCCCCGTCCGCGACGGCGCCGCCCCTCGCCCGGCCTCCGGTGGGGTCAGCCGACGCGGAGGTGCGCCGCGGCCCAGGAGGTGTGGTCGTAGGAGGTGCTGCTGTTCGCGTTCCGCACCACCAGGCGCAGCAGCCGCACGCCGGTGACGTCCACGTCCACCGGGCGCGGCCCGCCGGCGGCGGTGAGCAGGCCGCTGTCGTACAGCCGCACCCCGTCCCCCCAGACCTCCGCGCTCGTGCCGCCGGCCGCGCTCTGCCGGGCGGAGAAGTCGTCGATGCCGACCACCGAGGTGAACCGGGAGGCGTTGCCGCCCAGGTGGTAGACGATCTCCGAGGGGGCGTGCACGCCCAGGCCCTTGGCGTAGGTCACGCCGCCGAAGCTGATGGGGGTGCCGTCGCCCGCGGCCTTCTTGCCGTTGGAGGTGTCGCGTTCCACCGGGCCCCACCCGTTGGCCGCCGAGAGCCACGGCAGGTCGCTGAGGTAGGCGTCGGCGGTGGGCGGCGGCGGAGGCGTGGCGACCGTGCCCCAGGCGTCGAAGCGGACGTGGTGGTGCCCGTGCACGGCACTCCCCTCCGCGCGCAGCGTCCAGGCGGCGGCGGGGGTCCCGTCGGCGGGAGGGGTGATCCGCCAGGTGGTCCGCAGTGCCGCGCCGGGGGCGAGGTCCTCCGCCGGTTCCGGGGCGACGGGGCCGGCCTGCCATCCGTCGGGCGCCGTCAGCCTGACGCGGGGCCGGGTCCAGGGCTGCGCGGTCGCGTTGGTGAGCACGGCCGTCACCGTGAACGCCTCGCCGGGGAAGACCAGTTCGGGCGTCGTGAGCCGGACGCCGTACCCCTCGCGGGCGTAGGGCTCCGTCCAGGCGTCCCGCAGCAGGGCGGTGAGCTGCTCCGTGAGCCCGGGGTGGGCGGCGTGCACGTCGGTGGTCTCGCCGGGGTCCGTCGCCAGGTCGTAGAGCTCGAACTGCCATTGCTCGTCGGGGACGGAACGGTCGCGTGCGGGGGCGAACCGCACCGCCTTCCAGCGGTCGCGCCGCACCGCCTCGGCGAGGGTGTCGATGCGGCCCTTGTCGGCCGCCTTGGCCCGTGCCGTCGACCCGGGGTCGTTGCGGTACCAGTACAGGTGGTCGTGGGCGGGCGCGGCGCCTTCGCCGACCAGCAGCGGCGCCAGGGACAGCCCGTCGATGTCGCGGGGCGCCGGGGCGCCGGCGAGTTCGGCGAGGGTCGGCAGGACGTCCGTCGACGGGGTGATCCGGTCCTCGGTGGCGCCGGCGGCCACGGTGCCGGGCCACCGGGCCAGGAGGGGGACCCGCACGCCTCCTTCGTAGAGGTTGCGCTTGTAGCCCTTGAGGGGGCCGTTGGCGTCGAAGAGGTCGGGGTTCACGCCTCCCTCCTCGTGGGGCCCGTTGTCGCTGGTCACCAGCAGCAGCGTGTGCCGGTCGACGCCGGCGCGCCGCAGGGCGTCCACGACCGATCCGGCCAGGGTGTCGAGGCGGGTGATCTGTGCCGCGTGGCCCTTGTCGGCCGTGCTCCACGGCCGGTCGGCGTAGGCCTCGGCGTCGGGGATGTCGCTGGGCGCGTGGGGGATGTTGGGGGTCAGGTACAGCAGGAAGGGCTCGTCGGCGTGCTCGGCGATGAAGGCCTCGGCGCGCTGCTCGATCAGGTCGACGGCGTAGACGCCCTTGCCGCCGTCCGCGTTCTCCGGCAGCGCGACGCGCTCCCCGTTGTGCCACAGGTGGTCCGGGAAGTACTGGTGGGCGTGGCCGTGGGTGAGGTACCCGTAGAACTCCTCGAAGCCTCGGCGGTTGGGGTGGCTCGCCTGGTCCGGCTCCTCCGGGCCGAAGCCCCACTTGCCGATGCAGGCCGTGCGGTAGCCGCGGGACCTCAGCACCTCGGCGAAGGTGGTGTCGTCGTCGCCGAGCGAGCCCTGCGGGCCGCCGAAGGGGTTCTCCCGCACCGGCGCGTGGCCGCCGTGCAGTCCGGTCAGCAGCGAGGCGCGGGACGGCGCGCAGACGGCGGCGGCCGCGTAGGCCTGGGTGAAGCGGGTTCCCTCGGCGGCGATGCGGTCCAGGCGCGGGGTGCGGACCAGCCGCTGGCCGTACGCGCCGAGGTCGCCGTACCCGAGGTCGTCCGCGAGCAGGACCACGATGTTGGGACGTCTGCCGGGCGGCGGGCCGGCGGCCGCGGCGGGGGCGGCGGACAGCGCGGCCGCGCCGAGGGCGACCGCGGATCCGGCGAGGAATTGTCGGCGGCTGGGCACGGAGGGCTCCTTCGTGAGGGTGGGCCGTGGTCGGGGGCGCGGGCCACGGGGAGGGGCGTCGGCCGAGGGAGGAGGGGCCCACCGAGGGGGCCGTGCCTGGCCGAGGAGGCGGGCCCCGGCCGAGGAAGGCGGGCCTTGGCCGAGGGGGCAGGAACAGGGGGCCAGGCCCTGGCCGAGGGGGCAGGCCCAGGGGGGCCAGGCCCTGGCCGAGGGAGCAGGCCTTGCCGAGGGGGGCCGGGCCGAGGGAGCAGGCCCTGCCGAGGGGGGCCGGGCCGAGGGGGGCCGGGCGGTTGTGCCCGGCCCCCTTCGGCGTCGCTCAGTGGGCGGCGGGGCCCTCGAGGACCACCGGTACCTCCTCCCCCGGTGCGACGACCAGCGTCTGCGCCCGGTGCCGGGAGACGTGGCCGTCGGCGTAGGTCTCGCCGGTGACCGTGAAGGTCAGCGGGGCGTGGCCCTCGCGGAGGGTGGCCAGCGGGGCGTCGAGCCGGTCCAGCCAGCGGATCAGCTTGTGCCCCAGCCGGTGGACCACCTGCGGCTCGCGGGCGGCCAGGTCGTCCTGCTCGCCGATGTCGGCGACCACGTCGTACAACTCCCAGCGGCGGCTCTCGTAGTCGTAGATCAGCTTCCAGCGGCCGGACCGGACCACCGACTGCGGATGCTGGTCGCGGGCCTCGTCGACGAGGTATCCGGGCAGGTGCCAGTAGAGGGCGTCCCGGTCCGGGGCCCCGGTCGCGTCGGAGAGCAGCCCGCTCAGGTCGGCGCCGTCCAGCGGCTGGTCCGCCGGGACGTCCGCGCCGCCCAGGGCGGAGAAGGTGGTGTGCAGGTCGGCGCTGTAGACCGGCGTGTGGTGCACGGTGTGCCCGCGCACCAGGTCCGGGTCGCCGCTCCAGGCGATGAGCGGAACGCGCAGGCCGCCTTCCCTCAGCTCCCCCTTCTCGCCGCGCAGCGGGCCGTTGTCGGTGAACCGTCCGACCCCGCCGTTGTCGCCGGTGAAGACGACGACCGTGTTGTCGGCCAGGACGTGGCCCGGACGCCGGGGGTCGGCGGTGGTCTCCAGGTGCTCGACCACCCGGGCCACGCTCTGGTCGAGCCCTTCGACGAGGGCCCCGTAGGCGGGGTCGGACGGGCCGGTCCCCGGCGCCTTGGCCCGGTACTTGGCGAGCAGGTCGGCGCGCGCCTGCTTGTCCCCCACCGGCGTGTGGACGGCGTAGGGACTGAGGAAGGCGAAGAACGGCTGGGCCTTGTTGCGGTCCACGAAGTCGATCGTGGCGTCCGCCAGCGCGTCCGAGACGTGCTTGTCGGTGCCGACGAGGGCGTCGACGGCGGCGGGGTCGGTGCCGTGGGCGTAGGGCTTGATGTTCTCGTCGACGTACCGCTGCGTGTAGTCGGCGGCGAAGGCGTCCAGCTCCGGCCCGATCTGCTGGACGAACCTGCCGTTCTGCGCGTGGTAGGCGCCGGGGGCGCCGGCGTGGGTGCCGCCGACGTTCTCGTCGAAGCCGTGCAGCGCGGTGATGTCGGACGGGGTCGCCGCGACGTGGAACTTGCCCAGGTAACCGGTGGTGTAGCCGGCGCCCTGGAGCCGTTCGCCGACGGTGACCGCCTCGGCGGGCAGCGCGACGTCCTCGTCGGGCAGGCCCTGCGGGGGCCCGACCAGCAGGGTGTCGTCCCCGCCGCGGTTGAGGTCGTCGACGAGGTAGATGTTGTTGGTGGGCCGCGGGGCGTAGAGGCCGGTGAGCAGGGCCGCGCGGGTCGGCGCGCAGTTCGGGGAGGCGTAGGCGTTGTCGAACGCGGCTCCCTCCTGGGCGAGCCGCTCCAGGGTCGGCGTCTCGTAGAAGTCGTTCGGGTTGCCCTGGTTGGTCAGCGGGCTGCTCAGGTCGGTCCAGCCGAAGTCGTCGCCGAGCACGAACACGATGTTCGGGCGTTCGCCCCCCGGCTGTCGTGCTCCGGCCGCCTCCGGGGCGGTGGCCGGCGGACCGGCGGCGGTCAGGGTGAGGGCGACCGGGAGCGCGAGCAGGCCCAGGCGCCGGAAATGGCGGTGTCTCATGACGGGTCCTCGGGGGTGAGGGGGTGCACGGGTTGGTCCGGGGAGTCGTTGGCGCAGCGGAAGCCGATGTTCCCGGTGGCCGAGTCGGCGGTGTTGGCGGACCGGGCGGCGACCCGGTAGCGGTAGCAGTAAGAGTCGTGGCACAGGTAGGAGCCGCCCCGCATGACACGGGGCGCCGAGCGGCCGGGGTCGTGCCAGGGGCCCCGGGGGTCGTCCACGGGCGTCGGGGCGGCACGGTCCGCGTAGGCGTCGGCCGCGAAGGTGTCGGCGCACCATTCCCAGACGTTGCCGACCATGTTCCACAGCCCGTAGGCGTTGGGCCGGTAGGACTTCACCGGCGCGGTCGTGACGTGGCCGTCCTCGGCGGTGTTGTGGGTGGGGAAGGTGCCCTGCCAGATGTTGCACATCCAGCGGCCGCGCGGATTCAGCTCGTTCCCCCAGGGGAACCTGGCGCCTTCGAGACCTCCGCGGGCGGCGAACTCCCACTCCGCCTCGGTGGGCAGCCGCTTGCCCGCCCAGGCGCAGTAGGCCTGCGCGTCGTTCCAGCTGACCTGTGTCACCGGGTGGTTCTGCAGCCCGGCGACCGAGGACAGCGGTCCGGCGGGCCGCCGCCAGGAGGCGCCCCGCACGGTCATCCACCACGGGGCGCCCGCGGCCTGCCCGAGCACGTCGGCGCGGTCGGCCCGGACCGCGAGGTGGAAGACGGCCGAGACGCCGAGCCGTTCGGCGTCGGTGACGTATCCGGTGTCCTTCACGAACGCGGCGAACGCGGCGTTGGTGACCGTGGTCGCGTCGATCAGGAAGGACGGCAGCCGCACCGCGTGCACGGGTCCCTCGCCATCGGCGGCGTACCCCTCGCCGTGGGCGTCGCCCATCGCGAACGTGCCGCCCCCCAGGCGCACCTGGCCCCGGGTGGTGCGGTCCGCCGGCGCGGGGCGGAAGGGGCCGGGAGGCCCGACCGTGACGGTGTCGATCAGCGGGCCGCCGTCGGCCTGCGGTGCGCCGCACGACCCGTGGCCGTGACCGGGGCCGGCGTTCTGGCTGTGGCTTCCCGCCGAGGGTGCGCAGCAGCTCACGGTCAGCCTCCCGCCACCGCGTCGGCGAGCAGGCGCTCCGCCTTGCGGACGAGCGCGGGGTGCCGGGCCGCGAGATCGGTGCTCTCGCCGGCGTCCTGGTTCAGGTGGTAGAGCTCGACCGGTCCGCCCTTGGGCCGCACGGCCTTCCAGTTGCCGAACCGCACGGCCTGGTCCTTGCGGTCGTGCTCCCAGAACAGGTAGTCGTGCGCGGGCTGTTCGCGGCCGGTCAGGGCGGGCACGAAGGAGATCCCGTCCAGCGCGGGCGGGACCGGCGCCCCGGCCACCTCGGCGAACGTCGGGAGGAAGTCCCAGACCGCGACCGGGTCGTGCACGACGGAGCCCGGCGCGACGCCGCCGTCGGCCCGCAGCGCCTCGGGCAGCCGGACGATCAGCGGGATCCGGATGCCTCCCTCGTACACGGTGAACTTGACGCCGCGCAGAGGGCCGTTGCTGTCGAAGAACTCCGGGTCGTGCGGCAGCGTGCTGCCGACGTGCTCGAAGTTGGCGCCCGCCGTGTGCGGTCCGTTGTCACTCGCCACCAACACGAGGGTGTTCCCGGCGAGGCCGAGTTCGTCCAGCCGGGACAGGACCCGGCCGATCTCCGCGTCGACGTGGGTGATCTGGGCGGCGTGGTTGCGTTCGCCCTGGGGCCAGTCCTCGTCGCTGTACGGGGCGTCGCTGGGGATCTCGTTCGGGGCGTGCGGCGTGGTGTAGGCGAGGTTGAGGAAGAACGGCTCGTCCTGGTTGCGCTCGATGAAGTCCAGCGCCTCCTGGGTGAACAGGTCGGTGGCGTAGGTGACGTCGGCGTCCGCGTTCTCCGGGAAGCGGACCTTGGCGCCGTCGCGCCAGAGGTAGGTGGGCCAGTAGTCGTGGGCGTGCGTCTGGTTGATGTAGCCGAAGAAGTGGTCGAAGCCCTGGCGGTTGGGGTGGCTCGGGTTGTCGCCGTTGTCCGGGCCCAGGCCCCACTTGCCGATGATCCCCGTGGTGTAGCCGGCGTCGCGGAGCACCTCGCCGACCGTGACGTCCTCGGCCCGGAGTCCCTTGCCCGCGTCGCTGTTGGCCTTCACCGTCGCGTGGCCGGTGTGCAGTCCGGTCAGCAGGGAGGCGCGGGTGGGCGCGCAGGACGGCGCGGCGTAGGCCTGGGTGAAGCGGGCGCCCTGGGCAGCGAGGTCGTCGAGCACCGGGGTGCGGATGGTCCGCTGGCCGTAGGAGCCGAGTTCGCCGCTGCCGAGGTCGTCGAGCAGGATCAGCAGGATGTTCGGCGCCCTGCGGCCGGCGGCCGCGTCCGCCGCCGCCTCGGACGCCTCGGTGATCGCGGAGGCGGGACGGGTCGTCGCCGTGGCCAGGGCGGCGACCGCCGATGCGGCCGCGCCGGCCAGCAGCGCTCTTCGGGAGAGGCCGGTGCGGGGCGTCGTGCTCATGGAGGGACCTTTCGACGGGCGGGCCGCTGGACGGCCGGAGGGGTGCGGGGGCTGCCGGGGGGCTGCGGTGTGCGGTGTGTGGGGTGGGGGTGGGGCGGGATGAAGGGTGGGGGGAGTGCCGAGTGATGCCGGGTGCGGGGTGTCGGCGGCGCGAGGTGGTGGGGTGCCGGCGTGCCAGGGTGGCGATGCGGCAGGGTGTGCCGGACGGCGCGCGGCGGGGTGCCGACATGGCTGGGTGGCGGGGTGGCCGGGTGTGCCGGACAGCGCACGGCGGGGTGCGGGCGGGAAACGGAAGGCCGCGCACGCACCCCGACGGTCCGCCGGGCTGCGCGACGCGATCCGCGCGGCCGGACGGGGTGCCGGCCGACGGAGGGAAGAGGCCTGGGCCGTTCGCGCGGGGCCGCGCCGTTCGGGCGCGTGCGGGCGGGGACGGCGTCCGGGCCGGCCGGCGGGTGGCCGGTGGTCCGGGAGGAGGCGTTCGCGGTCGTGCGCAGACTCTGCGCGGAGTCGCGACGGAGGTCGGGGCTCAGCGACAGATCTGGTCGAAGTGGTCGGCGCGGCGCGTCGGCCAGAAGGCGTCGAGCGGCACGGGCCGGCCCGCACGGGCGAACGGCATGAGGGAATTCGATCACGCGATCGACGCCGACTCCACGGTTCCGGCGGGGCTGCAACACGACTGCCACACGGCCGTCACGACGGCCCGCGTCCGGGGTCCTCGGGCCCTGCCCGGACCGGCCGTCGGCCACGAGTTGTGCCGTCCCGCTGACGGAGCGTCGCCATTCGTTCTACAGTTCGGCTCCCGAATACGTTCCGTGCGTTCCGGAGGCGAAGACATGGGGCCGGAGTGAGAAGGGGTGCGGCCGCCCTGCTGTGCGCGGGACTGGTGGTGCTGGGAAGCCCGTGGGTGGCGGACCCACTGATGGAGCTCCCGCCCGACGAACCGGTCCCGGCGCTACTGAGCAGGGCGCTGCTGTCCGTCCGGTGGGACCTGTCACCTGGCCCCGACGAGTGGGACCAGGCGTACTCCCTCGCCGGGCGCACGTTCCTGGTCACCATGGTGGTGGGGATCATCCTGCTCGTGCCCCGCGTCCTGGGCGGCGCCGCGCCGGCACGCGTGCGGTGGGCTGCCGCCCTGGGCCTGGCGATCGCCCTCTCCCTCGTCGCCTCGGTCGTCTCCTGGCTGTCGCTGCTCACCAGGGACGGCTCCACCTGGGTCCTGGGCCTCGGTCCCGAGCAGGTCTTCCTGAACTTCCTGGTGGACGGACTGCTCTTCGGTCTCCTGCTCGGCCTCTTCCTGGCGGCCGTCGCCGCCGCCCGGCCCCGTTCGTCCGCCCCCGTACCCGATCCGGCGGCCCACCCCGTCGCACCGAGATTCGTGCGAGAACGGAGCAGACAGATGCGCCTCTCCGTCCTGTCCTCGTCGGCCGGCCTGCCCGGCGGCGTGGTGGCCGGCGGCAGCGTGCCGGGGGACGCCACCCGGTACCTGTGCGCCCTGGCCCATCTCGACCCCGACTTCGCCCGCCGGGTGGTGGACGGGGTGCTGGACGACGAACTCGGCGCCGTCGCCCCGTCCCCCGGCGTGGACCTGGTGCCGGTCGTGCGGCACGCGCTCGCCGCCCGCCGCCGGCACGCGGCGCTGAGCCGACGGCTGGCGGCCGTCTGGTGCCTGATCGGCGTCCTCGGCCCGCTGTGGCTGCTCTTCGCGGCATTCGCCTTCCGCGCCCTGGGCGCCGCTCCGGCGCGCGGCGCACGCCGCGGACGGGCCGCGCGGGCGGACCTGTGGTCGGCCCGGGGCAATGAACTGCCCGACGTCCGCGCGACCTTGCGCGGCCTCGTCGGCACCGCCGCGGCCCTGCTCGTCGTGGGAGTGCTGCTCGGGCTGGGCCTCTCCGCCCTCCCGCTCCCCGGCTTCGCGGCCTGGCTGGTGGGCGGCTACCTGGGAGGCGTCCCGCCCCTGCTCGCCGTGGTGGCGGGCGGCCTGGTGGCGTTCCGGGTGCTGCTCCGCGACGAGGAGGAGCTCGACGTCCGGCTGCGGGCGAGCCTGCTCCGCGACACCTTCGACCCGCGCTCCGCGCCCCTCCCCTGGCCCGACCCGCACCTGGCCGCACGCGTCGAGGCGGTGGCGGAGGCGCAGCACGGCAACGTCACGGTGTACAGCGGCTTCGACCCGTACGTCGGGTGGGGCTCCCGGGACTCGCAGTGGGCGTTCTCCGTCCCGCTGCTGCCCGCCTCCCCGGGCGAGGCCGTCGACGCGTTCGAAGCCTGGGACGTGGTGGAGCGGCTGAGGGTCCGTCTGACGGAGACGGCGGGCGCGGCAGGCGCGGTGGTGAAGGACCGGGTGTTCCTCGCGGGCACCGAGCTGGAGGGGCATGCCGACCTGCTGCCGGACCTCATGCGCGCCCCGGCCGCCCGGCTCGGGCCGGACGCCGTGCGTGACATCGCGCGCACGCCGGCCGGCCCGGCCCGGCACTGCCTGACCGCCCATGTCCCGCTGTGGGGAGGAGAGGTGGTGCCCAGTCACCTGCTGCACGTCTCGGTGGCCGACCGGACGCTCCACCTGCGCTGCGAGCGGTACGTGCTGGCACCCGTCCGGCGCGACGCCCACGAGATCGACCTGCGGGGCGCCGTTCCCCCCGAACTGTTCCGGGGCACGCTGCTGGTGCGGGCGCTGCGCCGGACCGGCGGGGTACCGGGGGGCGCCGTCGGATCGTTCCTCGACCACGCCTTCGAGGGCCGGCGGCGCGCCCGGCGCCTGGACCGTGACCGGGGCGCGGCGGTGACCGACCCGGCCTTCGACCGCGGGGCCCGGCTGAGCGTCCGGGAGCTGGGGCAGGGCGGGGAGTACCTCAACCACTTCCAGCGGGCCGACGCGGAGGAGGCCCTCGCCTCGCTGGACCGGCACACCCTGGCGGCGGTGCGGGACTTCCTGGACGAACGCGGCGTCAGCACCGAGGACTTCCGCAGCCAGGCGCAGACCATCCTCAACCATGGGGTCCTCCAAACCGGCGGGGTGAGCGTGGTCGGCAACCAGGCCGTCGGACAGGGCGCCCAGGCACGGGCCGGTACGGCGAACGCCCAGGCGCCGGGGCCGCGGACGGGCGCGGGAGCGGCGACGGGGTCGGGAGCGGGCCCGGCCGGTGGCGCCGGCGGGCCGGCACGGGGGTAGGACACGCGATCGCCGGACGTACGGCGAGACGCAGGCGGGCGAGACGTAGGGAGGGAGAGTCGTGTCCGACCAGGAGAACGATCAGATCCGGCAGATTCAGGCGCAGGCACAGGCGCAGACGCAGGCTCACGCACGGGAGAAAGGGCAGGACCGGGCCGGTCAGGTGAACCACGGGATCCAGCAGTACGGGGGCCACAGCCAGGTGGGCAACCAGGCCGTCGGGCAGGGCGCGCGCGCCGAGGCGGGGCAGGTGGCCGTCGGTGCGGCCTTCACCGGCGAGCAGTCGGCCCGGGTGGAGGAGCTGCTCACCCGCATCGAACTGCTGCTGGACCAGCACCAGGACGAGCTCGCGGACACCGGCGCACCGCGGGTGGAGCTGCGCAGGCTCCGCGAGGAGCTCGCGGAGAGCGAACCGCAGCCGGGGGTGCTGCGCCGGGCCCTGGACCGTCTGACCGCCATCGCCGAGCCGGTGGTCCCGCTGGCGACCGCGGTCGGCGAGTTGGCCCGGCTGGTCCAGGGCGGGTGAGGCGGTGAATCCACGGTGACACGCCGTCCGACGACGGGACGTCAGCCGAGTGGCGGGTCCGGGGGGAGTTCGGCCGGGTCGAGTGCGGGGCCGAGGGCCGTGAGCGCGCCGACCGGATCCGGATCGGCGGCGCCGCGCGGCCACCAGTCGTCCGCGCCGGGTTCCGACTCGTAGGCGTACCAGAGGTTGTCCTGGCCGAGCCGGAGCTGGGCGTGCCCCACCGGGTGGGTGAGGCGGTTGCGCCAGGGGCGGAACGGCGGCAGCCCGGCGGCCGTCAGCAGGGGGCGGGCGCGGTCGAAACGGCCGGCCGGCGGGTTCCACGGCTCGCCCTCCAGCACGGCCAGGCCCGCGAGGCCGCCCTGCCGCCAGGCGGCGACCGCGCGCGCCAGGTCGACGGGAGTGCGGCCGGACGCCGCGGCGAGGGACGAGTAGAGGGTGCGGGTCGTGGCGGTCAGCCCCGAACCGGGACGGGCCGCCGCGATGCGCACGGCGTCCTCCCAGAGGGTCAGCTCGCCCACCGGGTCCTCGCCGGTGGTGAGCAGGGCGAGGGCGCGGGCGGCGGCGTGCGTGGCCAGCTGGTCCAGCGCGTAGGGGTCGGGGCCGCCCGGGGCCGCGGGGTAGGCGGGCGGATGGCCGGAGTGCGAGGGCGGCGGCAGCGGAGCGGGGAGGGGCGGCAGCCCCGACGCCCCACGGGCCAGCGCCTCCGTGGCCCGGACGCCCTCGAGCACTCCCCCGTCCCGCCCGCCGGCCGCGTTCCGGCGGGCGGCGTGCGCCTCGGCCGCGGCCCGGGCGGCGTGGGCGGCGTTGCGGCGGGAGAGGGCGTCGAGGATCTCCTGCTCGCCTCGGCCGCGCAGCAGGAGCAGCGCAAAGGGGTCTGCGTCGAGGAGCCGGGCGGTCTGGTAGCAGAGCGCGGCGGCGTGCTTGCACGGGCGGCCGGTGTCGGGGCAGCCGCAGAACGGCAGCAGGTCTCCCCGTCGCGGCAGCAGCGGGGCGCCGACACCGCCCTCGATCAGGCCCTCCGGCAGCTGCCGGTCGAGCAGCGCGGCGATGTGGGCGGGCCGCTCCGCCACGGCGTCCAGGAAGGCCTCCCACTCGTCCTCGTCGAGGGTGCGGACCCGGACCTGGGCGCGGTAGGGACGCGGGCGGCTGCCGTGCACGTACGCGAGGACGAGCCCGGGCGTCACGGTGACGGAGTCGACCCGGCCCTCCTCGGCGTAACGGCGGCCCCGGGCCAGCCGGGCGGGATCCAGCGCCCGCTCGGTGAGCGCGGTGATCCATGCCTCCCCCCAGGGCGTGCCGGCGAGGGGCGCGCCCTGCTCACGCGGGGGCAGCCGGTCGAACGTCTTGCGGAGCTCGGCACCCGCACCGCGGGGCCGGGCCGCGGGCGCGGGAGCGTCGTGCGGGAGGGTGTCCTGCACGGGGAGTCGCGGCGGCCCGGCCCCGCGCTGCGCGGCGTGCCCGTGCCCCTCCTCGGCCTCACCGGCCGGTATGCCGGGGCCCGCCCGATCGCGGGCCGAGGCCTCGCCCGCGGGGACGTCATGGTCCTCGGCGAGATCCTCGCCCGCGGGAAGGTCCCCGATGAATCCGTGCTCGGACGAGCGGTCCTCTGCGGAGCCGACCTTGGCGGAGCGGCCCTCGGCCAAGCCGTCAGCACGGGTGCGGTCCTCAGCAGGACCGTCTGCGATGGGGCCGTCCGCGGGGACGCCGTCCGCAGCCGCGGACCGATCGGGCAGAGCCGCACCGTCCCGGGGCACGGCGGCGCCCGGATCAGCGAGCCTCCTCACGGGCGACGCCGACCTCGTGCCGTCAGCGGCCGACGAGTCGCCGGCCCCCGGGTGGTTCCCCGCTCCCGCGGCAGCGGCCTCCGCCGGGTCCGCCCTGTCCGTACGGGCCTCCGCTGCCCGGGCGGCCCGCAGGGCCTCGCGGGCACGCTCCGCGGGCCCGGGCCGAACGGGTCCCTCCGCCCCGTTCCCACCGTGCTCGCCCGGCCCCTGGCCTCGTCCGGCCGCGGCGTCCGCGGCGTCCGCGGCCGCCGGACGGCGACGGATGGCCGCGCGGGCCGCCGCGGAAGGGCTCGCCCCGGCGGCCGGAGCCGGGGTCGCGGCCGGGCCGGAACGCTCGGTACCGCGTTCCCCCGGCGTCGCGGGGCGCGCCAACGCCCGCGCCACCCGCAGCGCACGCCGCGCCGCCTCTGCCGGGTTCCCCGCCGGGTCCGGGTCCGCCACCTCTGCGTCCGCCGCATCCAGGTCCGGCGCATCCGGGTCCGGCGCATCCTCGCGCCGGGCCACGGGGCCGACGCCGGTCCCGCTCGTGGCGGGGCGGCCGGGACCGTCGCCGGAAGCCGGGCCACCGCCGGAGGCCGCCCCGTCACCTGAGGTCGCGTCCTCGTCGGGCCGGCCGCCCGGGCCCTCCCCCGGGTCGGCCCCCGCGCCCGCGCCGTGCGGGCCCTCCCCCGAGACGGCTCCCGTGCCCGTGCGGCCCAGGTCGTCGTCGGCGGCGTCGCCGCGGTCGGGAACGTGCGGCGCGATCATGCCGGCCTCCGGAGAGAGACGAGGTCGGTGAGCTCGCGGTCGGTGAGCTCGGTCAGGGCCGCCTCGCCGGAACCGAGGATCGCGTCCGCCAGCGCCCGCTTCGCCTCGAGCATCTCGGCGATGCGGTCCTCCACCGTGCCCTCGGTGATCAGCCGGTGCACCTGCACCGGCTGGGTCTGCCCGATGCGGTACGCGCGGTCGGTGGCCTGCTCCTCCACCGCCGGATTCCACCAGCGGTCGAAGTGCACCACGTGTCCCGCGCGGGTGAGGTTCAGGCCGGTGCCGGCCGCCTTGAGGGAGAGCACCAGAACGGGCGTGCCGCCGTCCTGGAAGCGGTCGACCATCCGCTCGCGCTCGGGGACGGGGGTGCCGCCGTGGAGCATCTCGGCGGGCACGGACCGGGCGGTGAGGTGCGCGGTGATCAGCCGGGCCATGCCCACGTACTGCGTGAAGACGAGCATCGATCCGTCCTCGGCGAGCACCGTGTCCAGCAGCTCGTCGAGCAGGGCGAGTTTGCCGGAGCGGTCGGCGCGGGCCCGGTCCGGTGAGACGCCCTCCTTGAGGTAGAGCGCGGGATGGTCGCAGATCTGCTTGAGCGAGGTCAGCAGCTTGAGGACCAGGCCTCGGCGGGCGATCCCCTCGCTGCCCTCGATGACCAGCATCGACTCACGGACCACCGCCTCGTAGAGCGACGCCTGCTCGCGGGTGAGCGGAACCGGGCGGTCGGTCTCGGTCTTCGGCGGCAGTTCCGGCACGATGCCGGGGTCGGACTTGCGGCGGCGCAGCAGGAAGGGCCGGACCAGGCGGGCGAGCCGCTCCGCGGCGTCCGGGTCCTCGCCGCCCTCCACCGCGCGGGCGTGCCGAGCGCGGAAGGACTTCAGGGGCCCCAGCAGACCGGGCGTGGTCCAGTCGAGCAGCGCCCACAGCTCGGAGAGGTTGTTCTCGACGGGGGTGCCGGTGAGCGCGACCCGCGCGGGTGTGGGAATGGTGCGCAGGGCGCGGGCCGTCGCCGAGTACGGGTTCTTGATGTGCTGCGCCTCGTCCGCCACGACCATCCCCCACCCCGTTTCGGCGAGCTCCTCGGCGGCGGAGCGCATGGTGCCGTACGTGGTGAGGACGAAGCCGCCGTCGAGGTCGGCGAGGGTGCGCCCGGCGCCGTGGAAGCGGCGGACGGGCACGCCGGGGGCGAACCGGTGGATCTCGCGCTGCCAGTTGCCGAGCAGGGAGGCGGGGCAGACCACGAGCGTGGGCCGCCCGGCCCGCTTCCCGCCGGCCCGGTCCTCACCGCCCCGGCCCGTACCGCCCCGGTCCTCACCAGCCGGGTCACCGTCGACCCGGTCCCCACCGACCCGGTCACCGTCGACCGGGTCCCCGCCGGCCAGGTCGCGCTCGGCGCGCCGCAGGTGCAGCGCGATCAGGGTGATCGTCTTGCCCAGGCCCATGTCGTCGGCGAGGCAGCCGCCGAGGCCGAGCGAGGTCATGAGGTCGAGCCAGGCGAGGCCGCGCAGCTGGTAGTCGCGCAGCTCCGCGTCGAGGCCGGGGGGCGGGGAGGCGGGCTGCGGGCCCGCCACCAGGCGGTCCCGCAGGGCGGCGAGGGCTCCGGCCGGAACCGCCTCGACCGTCTCGCCGTCGACCTCGGCGGAGCCGGTGAGGGCCACGGCGAGCGCGTCGACCGGGTCGAGCAGGCCGAGGTCGCGCTTGCGGGCCTTGCGGACCAGCGCGGGGTCGACGACCACCCAGCGGTCGCGGAGGCGGACGACGGGCCGGTGCGCCTCGGCCAGGGTGTCCATCTCGGCCTCGGTCAGGGGCTCGCCGCCCAGCGCGAGCTGCCATTGGAAGCGGAGCAGGTCCTCGCTCTCGAAGAACCCGGTGCCGTCGGTGGCGGAACCCGGGGCGGAGCGGACCACGGCGGTGGCCGCGAGGTCCTGGGCGAGGTCCCGGGGCCAGTGGACGGTGACCCCTGCGGCGGCCAGCCGGGAGGCGGCCACGCCCAGCAGGTCGGCGACCTCGCCCTCGCCCAGGGCCATCACGTCGGGGACGTGCTGCTCGGTGAGGCGTTCCAGCGGCGGCCAGACGCGGGCGGCGCGGCGGATCGCGAGCGCGGCGTCGACGCGCGCGCGGGGGCCGAAGGCGTCGGGGGCCTCGCCCGCCCAGAGCGCGGCGGCGTCGACCATCAGCGTGGGGTCGGCGAGGCTGTGCACCTGGACGACGGCGGCGCCGGCGCGGCGGGTGACGGCGCCGGCTTCCTGGCCCGCACCGGCCGGGCCGGTGGCTCCGCCGCCGGAGTCGCCGCTGTCGAAGAGGCTGAACGCGGACAGGTCCAGGCGCAGCGAGACGCGGACCCCGGCGTCCATCCCGGAGGCGACCTCGGCCGCCCATTCGTGGGCCCCGGGCAGGTGCTGGGCCTCGGGCGCGGCGAAGGGGCCTCCGACGGCGTGCGGGGCGGCGGGGGTGCGGGGCAGGGCGTCGGCCACCGCGTCGACGAAGGCGCGGACCAGCGCCTCGGGGCCGGGCAGCCGCAGCGGGGCGGGGCCGGGCAGCGGGACGGCGTGGCCCTCGGGCGGGAGGGCGGCCGCGACCGCCCGCAGGTGGGCGGCGTCCTCGGGTTCCAGCGGGCCGGCGCGCCAGGCGTCGTACCCCTCGGGTGTGAGGCCGGGCAGCAGCCGGCCCCGGGCGACCAGTCTCAGGGCGTGCAGCGCGGCGGCGCCCCAGCAGGCGGTGGCGGGATGGGCTCCCGGGTCCTGACGGGCGCGCACCAGCAGCGGCAGGGCCGCGACGACGGGGAGGACGACGGCGGGGACGGTGCGGCGGCGGACGCCCGCTCCGTGGGCCCGGACCACGGTGAGCTCCGTGGTGGGTGCGCCGTCGGGCGGCGGCTCCCCGGCCGGGTCCCAGAAGGCGACGCGCCCCTCGCGGGGAAGGGGGGCGGGGAGGAAGACCGCGGCCAGGCGTGCGAGTGCCGTGGTGGTGCCGGTGCCGTGCATGCCTCTGCCCTCCTCCTCTTCCGTGCCCCGGACGCGGGGCCGTTCGCCGGAGCTCCACCGGGGTCGTTCGCCCCGGCTCCTTCGCCGGCTCGTGCGCCAACTGTTTTCGACTCTACGTTCGGGTTCCGACAACCGGCGCGCGCCACGGTCCCCCGACAGGCAGGAGGGCCGTCCACCGCCCCGCGACGGGCGGCGAACGACCCCCTGCTCCCTACGTACCCGCAGGTCAGGGTGTTGCGCGAGAAACCACGTACACCATCGGGTTAGCCGGATCCGACATGTTGACGACCACGTCCTGCGTGGGCAGCGGGTCCTCCTGGGCGTGGGTCAGCCCGTACCAGGGGCCCGCTCCGCGGAACTCCCACCCGGCGGTGCGCCGGTCGCGGTCGCCGATGGTGATCCTGTCCTCGACCAGGTCCTCCCGGGTGACGCCCATGGACCGCAGGAAGGTGTCCAGGCCCGCGTCGGTGGTCAGGAACTGGACGTGCAGCCGGCTGGTCCGCCAGTTGTTGGTCTCGTACTGGGCGACCAGCTCCGCCGGGTGCGGGATGGGCACCTGGTAGATGCGGCGCTGCACCTTGGAGGGCCAGCCCCAGGTGAGGCCGGTCGCGGAGTACCGCGCCTCCTTGTCCTTGCCGCTGTCCCGGCTCTGGGCGCCGGAGATCATCAGGTAGACGGCCGGGATGCCGATCAGCAACACGATGGTCAGCAGCGTCAGCGCGCGGCGCCGGATCACCCTGCGGCGGGCCTCCGGGTCGTCGCCGGCCAGCAGCAGCGGGTCCTGGGGCGTGTCCGGGCGGGACGGCTCGACGTCACCGCCGGGCTGTGGGGGCCGGGCGTCGGTCACAGGCCGTCCCCGGAGGTGCGGGCGGCCGCGTCGGGGACCCGCTCGAAGCGCTCGGTGCGGCGCCGCTTGGCCCGGCGGAAGCGGCGGGCGACCAGCCGGGACAGGTCGGCGGCGCCGACCATGCCCGCCTCGGGGCCGAGCTGGGCGCGGGCGATCCGGGCCTCGGGGCGGTAGCCGCGGCCGGTGAGCTGGCGGCGGAAGGCGTCCCGGGCGGGACCGATCAGCAGGTCGTCGGCGGCCGAGACGCCGCCGCCGATCACGAAGCAGGAGGGATCCAGGGCGGCCGCCAGGTTGGCGATGCCGACGCCGAGCCACTGTCCGATGTCCTGGAGCAGCTCGACGCACATGGCGTCGCCCTCGCGGGCCAGCTCGGTGATCATCGGCCCGGTGATCGCGGAGATGTCGCCCTTGACGTGCTCGAGGACGCCGAAGGCGACCGGGGAGTCGGCCGCGGCCAGCTCCCGGGCCTCACGGACCAGGGCGTTGCCGGAGCTGTACTGCTCCCAGCAGCCGCGGTTGCCGCAGGGGCAGCGGTGCCCGCCGGGGACCACCTGCATGTGGCCGAACTCCCCGGCCACGCCGAACTTGCCCCGCTTGACCCGGCCCTCCTCGAGGATGGCGCCGCCGATGCCGGTGCCCAGCGTGATCATGACGAGGTGGTCCTCGCCCTTGCCGGCCCCGAACCGCCACTCCGCCCAGGCCGCGGCGTTGGCGTCGTTGTCCACGAGCACCGGCACCGACAGGCGCTCGGCCAGCCGGTCGCGCAGCGGCTCGTTGCGCCAGGACAGGTGCGGGGCGAAGAGCACGCGGTTGAGGTCGGCGTCGATCCAGCCGGCCGCGCCGATCCCCACGGCGTGCACGTCGTGCCGGTCGGAGAGATCCAGGACCAGCTCGGTGATGGTGTCCTCGACGACCTTGGGGCTCTTGGACTTGTCCGGCGTCTCGGCCCGGAGCTTCTCCAGGATGTTGCCGTCGGCGTCGACGACGCCGGCCATCACCTTCGTACCGCCGATGTCGATCCCGACCGTGGGCACGCGGGGCGCCGACAGGTGCGAACGGCGTTCCCGGGAGCCGACCGTCCTGAGGACGGGGGTACGGCGCGAGCCGATGGGGGCTCCGGCCGCCCTGGCCGGGTTCAGCGCCCGGGGCAGTGCGAGGTCGCGGTAGGTGCTCATCGCGCCGATTCTGCCTCAATCCGAGGAGCCGCCGCATGGCGCCGCTCCACCCGGCCCGTCCGCCCCGGGCGTCCCGCCCGTCCCACCGGCCCCGGAAGCCGGGTCCGTCCTGTCGCTCCGGTCACGGCCGCGGGCGCTCCTCGTCCGCCCCCTTCACGGCCTCCGGGCCGCCGGGAGCGGGCGGTCCCGGACGCTCCAACTCGTGCCGCAGGTCCTCCAGCTCGTCGCCGCCGGCCATCTGCCGGGTCAGCTCGTCGAGGGTGATCCGGTCGCGGGTGTAATGGCCCGCCATGGTGCCGCGCTTGAGCAGCACGAAGCGGTCGCCGACCAGGTGGGCGTGGTGCGGGTTGTGGGTGATGAACACAACAGCCAGCCCGGCGTCCCTGGCGGCCGCCACATATTTGAGAACCACACCCGACTGCTTGACGCCCAGCGCCGCGGTCGGCTCGTCGAGGACGAGCACCTTGGCGCCGAAGTACACGGCGCGGGCGATGGCCACGCACTGACGCTCGCCGCCGGAGAGCGTTCCGATGGGCTGGTCGACGTCCCGCAGGTCGATGCCCATGCGCAGCAGCTCGGCGCGGGCCGTGCGGCGCATGAGGTCGACGTCCATGCGCCGGAAGGGGCCGCGCCCCTTGACGGGCTCGGAGCCGAGGAAGAAGTTCCGCCAGACCGGCATCAGCGGGACGACCGCCAGGTCCTGGTAGACGGTGGCGATCCCGCGGTCCAGCGCCTCGCGGGGGCCGGCGAGCCGGGTCTCCTCGCCCGCGATGCGGAAGGAGCCGGCGTCGTGGCCGTGCAGACCGGAGATGATCTTGATCAGGGTGGACTTGCCCGCGCCGTTGTCGCCCAGCACGCAGGTGATCTCACCCGCCCGGGCCTGGAGGGAGACGCCCTCCAGGGCGCGCACGTTGCCGTAGTACTTGCTGACCCCTTCGAGCTCGACCAGGGGGGCCGCCCCGGGGGTCCGCTCGGCGGTCGGTTCGGTCGCCGTGGTCACTTCGTCGCCTCCGCGCGCTTGCGGACCCAGTGGTTGAGCAGGGTCGCCAGGAGCAGCATCGCCCCGAGGAAGAACTTGAACCAGTCCGGGTTCCACTCCGCGAAGACGATGCCCTTGCTGGTCATGCCGAAGATGAGGGCGCCGACCGCGGAGCCGACGGCGGACCCGTACCCGCCGGTGATCAGACAGCCGCCGATCACCGCCGCGATGATGTAGATCAGCTCGTTGCCGACGCCCTCGCCGGACTGGACGACGTCGTAGCTGAAGAGCAGGTGCTGGCCGGAGATCCACGCGGCCAGGGCCACGCCCATGTACAGGCCGATCTTGGTGGCCCGCACCGGCACGCCGACCGCCCGGGCAGCCGTCCCGTTGCCGCCGACCGCGAAGATCCAGTTGCCTGCCCGGGTGCGCAGCAGGATCCAGGAGGCGACGGCGATCAGCACCAGCCACCACAGGATGGTGATCTTGAAGTTGATCCCGCCGACGGTGAGCGTGGAGGCGAACACCGCCTTGGCCTGCGAGAAGCCGTCCATGTCCGCGATGGACCGGGTGGAGACCGTGTCGCTGATCAGCTTGGTGAAGCCGAGGTTCATGCCGATCAGCATCAGGTAGGTGCCGAGCGTGATGATGAAGCTCGGCAGCTTGGTGCGGGTCAGCATGAAGCCGTTGAAGGCGCCGACGGCGAGCGTCACCAGCAGGGAGACGCCGACGCCGACCCAGACGTTGGCGGTGGTCTGGTAGCTGAACATCGACGAGATCAGCGCCGACGAGGTGACCAGCACGCCCGCGGAGAGGTCGAACTCGCCGCCGATCATCAGCAGCGCCACCGGGACGGCCATGATGCCGATGGTGGAGGCGGCGTAGAGGACGGTGCTCAGGCCCGCGCCGGTCAGGAAGCTGTCGGCGGCGAAGGCGAAGAAGACGAGAACGGCGACGGCGCCGACCACGGCGCCCAGCTCGGGCCTGCCGAGCACCCGCCGCAGCGGCGAGGTGCGCAGCAGTCGTTCGTCCACCGCGGCGTCGGCCGGGGTGGTGGTGCTCATCGGGTTCCCCGCTCCGCGTACTCGGCCAGCTCGGCGGCCTGCTCCTTGGTGACGATCTGCGGGCCGGTCAGGACGGGCCGGCCGCCGCCAAGGACGTCGGCGTTGTACTTGTACAGCCACAGCAGGTCGACGGCCTGGTAGCCCTGCAGGTACGGCTGCTGGTCCACGGCGAAGCCGAGGGTGCCGTCCTTCAGGCCGGCGGCCACCTTGCCGTTGAGGTCGAAGGTGTCGATCTCGGCCTTGCTGCCGGTCTCCGCCTTCGCCTTCGCCGCGGTGTCGGCGAACGGGGCGCCCAGGGTGACGATGGCGTCGATCTTCTTGTCGGCCTGCAGCTTGGCGCCGATGGAGGACTGGACGTCGGGCATGTTGGTGCCCTCGACGTAGAGGTTCTCGACCTTGCCGTCGAAGGTCTCCTTCACGCCGTCGCACCGCTGCTCGTGACCGACGTTGCCCTGCTCGTGCAGGACGCACAGGACCCGCTTGCGCCCGCGCTCGTTGAGCTCCTCGCCGACGGCGCGGCCCGCCACGGTCTCGTCCTGGCCGATGTGGGTGAGGGCGCCGAAGTCCTTGGAGACGTCGGAGCCGGAGTTGACCGTGATCACCGGGATGCCGGCCTTCACGGCGCGGTCGACGGCGGCCTTCATGGCGTCCGGCTTGGCGAGGGTGACGATGATGCCGTCGACCTTCTTGTCCACGGCGGCGTCCACCAGCTGGGCCTGCTGCTGCGCCTCGGCGTCGTGGGAGTAGAGGAAGTTGATGTTGTCCTTGGCGGCGGCCTGCTCGGCGCCGTTCTGCACGATGTCCCAGAAGGTGTCGCCGTCACCCGAGTGGGTGATCATGGCGAACGTCCACTCGGGAGTGTTCACCGCCGCCTTGCCCGGGGACGCCGAGGCCTTCCGGGCGTCCTCGGCGCGCTTGCCGCCGGTGCTGCTGCAGCCCGCGACCGAGACGCACAGCGCCCCCGCCACCGCGATACCCACCCAGGTCCGAAACCGTCCCACGAGGCGTGACCTTCTTCCTTCTCGTTTCCACGGATCTTCGTCCGCGTTGTGCGGCACCGGGCTCCGGCCACCGGCGGCCGCACCCGAACGCAGCATTATCGAACATCCGGATGGGGGGAAGGTCGGCGGGGGGAGGCATCGCGGGCCTTCCCGCCGGAGGCGTGGAATGCGTCACGCCGACGCCCGGACGGGCCGGCGGAGGGGCATCGGGCCTCCCGGTCTCCGGGCGCGGGAGGGCGGAGCCGATCGGTGGTGGAAGTGAAACCGTATGTCCGGTCAAACGGACATGCGCTTTGACATCACGTCAGGTGAGGGCCATTTTTTGTCCTCATGCGCATCGGAGTCATCGGTACGGGACGGATCGGGGCCCTGCACGCCCACATGCTCAGCCGGCACAGCGAGGTGGGGTCCCTGGTCGTCACCGACACGGACCAGAACCGGGCCCACGAGATCGCCCAGCGGCTGGGGGCGACGGTGGCGCCCGGTGTGAACGAGGTCTTCAGCTGGGGCGTCGACGCGGTGGTCATCACGGCGGCGACGTCGGCGCACTCCGACCTGATCCGGCGCGCCGCCCGGTACGGGCTGCCGGCGTTCTGCGAGAAGCCGATAGCGCTGGACCTGCGGTCCACGCTGGAGGCGATCGCCGATGTCGAGGCGGCGGGCACGGTGCTGCAGATGGGGTTCCAGCGCCGCTTCGACACGGCGCACGTGGCCGCGCAGGAGGCGGTGTGGAACGGCAGGCTGGGGCGGCTGCACACGGTGCGGGCGCTGTCCGCCGAGCCGGCCCCGCCGCCCGCGGAGCACCTGGCGCTGTCCGGCGGGCTGTACCGGGACGTGCTGATCCACGACTTCGACTCGCTGCGCTGGGTGACCGGCCGCGAGGTGGCCGAGGTGTACGCCGCCGGGTCGGCCGCCGGTCCCTCGATGTTCCGGGACGCCGGGGAGGTGGACACGGCGGCCGTGGTCCTCACTCTGGACGACGGGACGCTGGCCACGGTGACCGGGACCCGGCTGAACGGCTCGGGGTACGACCAGCGGATGGAGCTGGCCGGGGAGCTGGACCAGATCGTGGTGGGCCTCGACGAGCGCACGCCGTTCTTCTCCGCCGGGCCGGGTGGCCCGGCCGCGGCGGAGAAGCCGTGGTCCGGGTTCCTGGAGCGGTTCGCCCCGGCCTACCAGGCGGAGCTGTACACCTTCCTCGACGTGGTGCGGGGCGACCGGCCCAATCCGTGCGACGGCCGCCAGGCGCTGGAGGCGCTGCGCGTCGCGGAGGCCTGCGAGCTCTCCCGTCGTGAACGGCGCCCCGTCCACCTCGGCGAGATCCCCTCCGGGCTGTACTGATCCCGCGGCGGGCCGGTCGGCGCGACGCGGGGCGGCGGCCGCCGCATCCGGCCGGCGCGCCGCGGGCCCGGTGCCGTCACCGGCGCTCGGGCCCGCCCGTCACCACTTCAGCGGCAGGGCACGCAGACCTCGGACGAGCATGCCGGGCAGCCACTCGCCGGGCGGGCCGTCCAGGGCGAGGCCGGGGGCGCGCCGCAGCAGGGAGCCGATGGCGATCCGGGCCTCGAGCCGGGCCAGCGGCGCGCCCAGGCAGAAGTGGATGCCGTGGCCGAAGGCAAGGTGCCCGGTGCTCACCCGGCGTATGTCGAAGCGGTTCGGGTCCAGGTGGCGGCCGGGGTCCCGGTTGGCGGCGGCGAGGCCGATCATCACCTGGTCGCCCCGGGCGACGGGCACGCCGGCCAGCTCCAGCGGCTCGGCGGCGAAGCGGAAGGTGGCCGTCTCGACCGGTCCGTCGTAGCGCAGGGTCTCCTCGACGGCTCCCTCGAGCAGCCCCATGTCCGCGCGCAGCAGCTCGAGCTGATCGGGGTGGGTGAGCAGGGCGTGGACCCCGCCGGTGATCAGGTTGACCGTGGTCTCGTGTCCGGCGAGCAGCAGGACGAAGGCCATGCCGATGAGCTCCCGGTCACAGAGGCGGTCCCCGTCGTCGCCGGCCACGTCGATGAGTTCGCTCAGCAGGTCGTCGCCGGGCCCGGCGGTCCGCTTGTCCTCGATCAGTCGCGTGAGATAGGCGCCGAAGGACTCCGCGGCCTTCTGCCGGTCGGCCTCCGTGGCCGGCGCGACCGCGTCGTTGGACATGGTGCGGAAGGCGGCGCGGTCGCCCTCCGGGACGCCCAGGAGCTCGCAGATCACCGCCATGGGCAGCGGGTAGGCGAGCGACTCGACGAGGTCGGCGCGGCCCGCGGGCAGCATCCGGTCGAGCAACTCGTCGGTGATCTCCTGGACGCGCGGGCGCAGCGCCTCGACCCGGCGCGGCGTGAACGCCTTGGAGACCAGGGTGCGCAGCCTGGTGTGCTGGGGCGGGTCGGAGGCCAGCATGTGCTTGCCCACCGGGTCGCCGTCGAACCTGCTGGAGCCGAGCTTCTCCGGGTCCTTGGACAGCCGCGGGTCGGCGAGCGCGGCGCGCGCCTCCTCGTGGCCCACGACCAGCCAGGTCTCGTACTCGTCGGGCGCCGGCAGCAGCACCCGGTGCACCGGCCCCTTGCGCCGTAACTCGGCGTACACCGGGTGCGGGTCGGCGCGGAAGCTCTCGCCGTACTGCCGAAGGTCCACCACGTCCGTCATCGGATCCCCCTGTGCGTCGCTCGGGGGCGCCCCGTGCCCCCCGGCCCGTAGAACGGGTGGGAGGCATGGCGAGTTCCGGGAGCGGTGTGGCGCGCGGGCGTCAGCGGCCCGGTCCGCGCAGCCGGGTGGTGAGGGTCCGGGCTCCGTCCCGGGTCAGGGCGCCGTGGAGGCGGAGACGGGAGATTCCGCCGTCGGGGTGGACGTCGAGGCGCGCGTGGGTGCCGGTGGCCGGACCCGGCAGGAGGAAGCGGTGGTTGGTGTCGGGCTGGAGCCGGGTGCGGGGGACGATCTCGGTCCAGGGGCCGCCCTCGCCGTCGCGCAGCGAGACGGACGCCCAGCCGGCGCTGTTGCCCTTGAGGCAGGCGGTGTCGATCTCCACGGCCCGTACCGACGCCTGGGCCGCGAGCCGATAGGTGATCCAGTCGTGGCCGCGGTCGCGCCGCCGCCGGGTCTCCCAGCCCTCGTCCATCCGGGACGACCGGCCGGGCAGGATCGTGTGGAAGGCCGGGGAGTAGAAGCGGTCGGAGACGTCCTCGACGACGCCGCCGTTGACGAGCGCGACGACGTCGAAGACGCCCAGCGCCGTCAGCCACCCGGGGTCGGGGACGACCTCGCCGTGGACCCGCAGCCGCGCGATCCCGCCGTCGGGGTACTGGCGCACCCGTAGGTGGGTGAACCGCTGCTCGACGGACACCTCGAAGCCGTTGGCCGCGTGGCCGCCGACGGGGGTGCGCGGCACCAGCGGGGTCCATGGCACACCGTCGGCGAGCAGTTCCCCGGGCGACGGTGTGCCCGGCAGGGCGGCGCCCTCGAGGGAGATCTCCTGCGGGTGGTTGCCGCGGAAGTGGGCGGTGTCCACCACGACGCCGCGGACCACGCCGGGGGCTCCGAGACGCACCAGCGCCCAGTCGTGGTCCTCGGCAGTGGGCCAGGGGTGTTCGGCACAGGCGCCGCGGCGCCGGCGGGTCTCCCAGCCGTCCATCACCTTGCCCTTGTGGCCGAAGACGTCCGGCTCGAAGACGGCGGGCCCGGGCAGCAGCAGGTTCTCCCGGGGGGCGAAGAACTCGTCGTTGGCGGCGATCACGGCCGCCCCGAGCCGGCGGTCCGCCAGGTCGGGCAGGCCGGAGAAGGGGAAGGGGGCCGTGCGGTGGTCGGCGTAGGGGTCGCCGCCCCGGTAGGGCTCGGCGGGGCCGGTGAAACGGGGGATCGCCGTCACGTGAGGGGGTCCTGCCTTTCGGGCGTGCGGTCGGCGGTGCGGCGGGCGGCCGGCCGGCGGTCCAGCAGGCGGCCCGAGGGTTCGGTGAACGCGCCGTCCCGGTGGATCCTCCGTCCGCGCAGCCAGGTGGAGCGGACGACACCCCGCAGGGTGCGGCCGGCGTAGGCGGTGACCGGGTTGCGGTGCTGGAGGCCGGCCGGGTCGACGGTGAAGGAGGCGTCCGGGTCGAAGGCCACGAGGTCGGCGTCGCGGCCCGCGGCGAGGGCTCCCTTGTGGTCCAGCCCGGCGAGGGCGGCGGTGCGTTCGGACATCCAGCGCACCACGTCGTCCAGTCCGTGCCCGCGGCGGCGGGCCTCGGTCCAGACGGCGGACAGGCTGAGCTGCAGCGAGGAGATGCCGCCCCAGGCCGTGGCGAAGTCCGGGGTCTTGAGGTCGGCGGTGGACGGGGAGTGGTCGGTGACCACGCAGTCGACGGTTCCGTCGGCGAGGCCCTGCCACAGCAGGTCCTGGTTGGCCGCCTCGCGGATCGGGGGGCAGCACTTGAACTCGGCGGCCCCGTCGGGGACCTCCTCCGCGGTGAGCGTCAGGTAGTGCGGGCAGGTCTCTGCGGTGACCCGGGTGCCGGCGGCCCGGGCGGCCGCGACCAGGGGCAGGGCGCCGGAGGAGGACAGGTGCAGGATGTGCACCCGGGCGCCGGACTCGCGTGCCAGGGCGAGGACCTGGGCGACGGCGCTGTCCTCCGACCCGCGGGGCCGGGAGGCCAGGAAGTCCGCGTACCGGGGACCGCCGCAGGGCGGAGCCTCGGCGAGGCGGTGGGGATCCTCGGCGTGCACGACGAGCAGGCCGTCGAAGGCGGCGATCTCGTCCATGGCGCGGGCCAGCCGCCCGAGGTCCAGCTCGGGGAACTCCTCGACGCCGGAGGGTGAGAGGAAGGCCTTGAAGCCGTACACGCCCGCCTCGTGGAGCGGACGGAGTCCGCCCGCGTTGGCGGGTACGGCGCCGCCCCAGAAACCGACGTCGACGTGGACGCGGCCCCGTGCGGCCTCCCGCTTGATCTCGAGGTGGCGCGGGGTGGTGGTCGGCGGGAGGGAGTTGAGCGGCATGTCGATCAGCGTCGTGACGCCGCCGGCCGCGGCGGCGCGGGTGGCGGTCCAGAAGCCCTCCCAGTGCTCCCGGCCGGGGTCGTTCACATGGACGTGGGTGTCCACCAGGCCCGGGAGGACGGCGAGGTCGCCGAGGTCCTCGAGGCGGGCGCCGGCCGGGACGGGGGCGTCGTGACCCGCCACCTCCGTGATCACCCCGTCGGAGACGGAGACCCTGACGGAGGCGGGGCGGATCCCCTCGGGGGTGACCACGCGGGTGGAGCGCACCACCAGTTCCGTCCCGGGCGTTCCTGCTTCGGGCACGAGGACGGCCCCCTCTCCCGCTCCGCGCGCCGGACCGGGTGAACCGGCGCGCTTCAACGATTTGTTGAAGGATTCCTCCGCGCCCCCGCCCCGTCAAGAGCCACCTGCCGACGCCGCGCCGCAGCGGGGTGCGGCTACGCTTCCCCCGTTCCGGACCCCGGCCGAAAGGACCATGCCCGTGCCGACGCCCAGCTCACCGAGCGGATCGGTCCAGTCCCTCGAGCGCGCCTTCGACCTGCTGGAGCGGATGGCGGACGCGGGCGGCGAGGTCGGCCTGAGCGAACTGGCGACGGACAGCGGTCTGCCCCTGCCGACCATCCACCGCCTGATGCGGACCCTGGTGACCTGCGGTTACGTGCGTCAGCAGCCGAGCCGCCGGTACGCGCTCGGGCCGCGGCTGATCCGGCTGGGCGAATCCGCCTCGCGACTGCTGGGCTCGTGGGCGCGGCCGTCCCTGGCCCGGCTGGTCGAGGAGACCGGGGAGACGGCCAACATGGCGCTGCTGGACGGCGACGAGGTGGTGTACGTGGCCCAGGCGCCGTCCCGGCACTCGATGCGGATGTTCACCGAGGTGGGCCGTCGGGTGCTGCCGCACTCCACCGGCGTGGGCAAGGCGCTGCTGGCCGACTCCTCGCCCCAGGAGGTGCGGGCGCTGCTCGCCCGCACCGGGATGCCGGCGGCGACGGACCGGACCATCACCACGCCCGACGCCTTCCTCGCGGCGCTGGAGGAGGTCCGGCGGGCCGGGTACGCGGTGGACGACAACGAGCAGGAGATCGGCGTCCGTTGCCTCGCGGTGGCGGTGCCCGGCTCGCCCACCCGGACGGCGCTGTCGGTGTCCGGACCGGCGGGACGTCTCACCGACGAGGCGACGGAACGGATCGTGCCGGTGCTGCGGGCGGTCGCGACCGAACTGGGCGAGACCCTGCGGGGAGCCGCGCCCACACCGTGATCCCCGCCGCCAGGGTCCGCCGTGGCGATCGTCCCGGCGGCCCGGCCGGCGGGCGGACAGCGCGTCAGGCGGACGTCGGAGGGCGACGCCCCGGTCCGCCTGGGCCGCCCTCGCCACCCGGCAGGCGGCCGCACCGGCGAGGCGCCGGCCCACCCGACGGACCGACCGACACCAACCGGCCGGCAGCGGGTGGACATCGGGCGGGCGGCAGCAGGCGGGCCCGCGTCGCAGGCGCGTCCGAGACGCGACGGCCCGGCGCGGCGACACCGCCCGGGGCGGCAGCAGCCCTACCGGGCAGGCGCCGAAAAGGAGTTCAGGCAGCGGTCCCCGTACGGGCAAACCGCTCGGTGGCGGACCCGGCGGACCAGCCGTGGAAGCGGAGTACCCGTCGAGGCGGGCGAACCTGACGCGCTGGCGACCCGGCCCAGGGCCCTGCCGACCGCTTCCGGCCGCCCCGCCGCACGCACCCCCTGCGATCGGACAGCCCGCCCCGGGACGCCTCGTCTGTGGTCGTCCGCCCCGGCTCGGCGGCGCCGGGCACCAGCGCCACCCCGCGGCCCTACAGCCCCGCCACCCCGCGGCGCCCGTGGACGAGCCGTCAGACCGTCGCAGCCGGGGAGTCGAACCGCTCCACCGCGTGGCGGACGTCGCGCATGCCGCCGGCCAGGGCGGAGACGGAGCCGACCGCGCTCGCGATCAGCAGCAGCGACCGCCGCAGCCGGGCCGGATCGGGCGAGCCCTCGGCCGCGAGCGCGGCGAGGCCCGCGATCTCCTCCTCGGCGACCGCCCGGTCGGTGAACTCCACCTGATAGGACGCCAGCTCCCGCCGTAGCCGCGCCACGGCGGCCTTCAGACCCGCCACCCGCGGGTCCTCCCCCCGGCCGTCGGCCGGCGGACGTTCCAAACTCCGCAACACCGCACTCCCCCTCACGTCGTCGGCCGGGCACCGTGTTTCGCACGTCGACTCCCCTGGGAACCAGGGCCACGAGCCGCCGCGCAGATCATGCGCTCGCTCATGCGCGACCCCTCCCGCGCACGGCACTGGTCAGGCGCCGAGGAACGCGGGGCAGCCAGTAAACGCCACCCCACCGCGCTCGCGCCACTCCAAGGCGACAAATTCCACCCATAGGGTTCACTCCCGGCAACGAAGCTGCCGGTCGTCCACAGGCCCGCGACGTCGTTCGCCCAGGTCAGGTATGCAATACCCATGACAGACGTTCATCAGGCCCCGGAGGCCGCCGAGAAGGTCGTCGGACTGCTGCTCGCCGCGGGCGGAGGCCGGCGGCTCGGAGGCCGCCCCAAGGCCCTGCTGGAGGACCGCGGCGCCCTCCTCGTGGAGCGTGCGGCCCAGGCCCTGCGCGCCGGCGGCTGCGCCCGCGTCCACGTGGTGCTCGGCGCGGCAGCCGAGGAGGTTCGGGCGCGGGCCCGCCTGCCCGACTGCGTCCTGGTCGACAGCCCCGACTGGCGGCAGGGCATGGGGGCGTCGCTGCGCGCCGGACTGGCCTCGCTGGAGGGGACCGGCGCCGAGGCCGCGCTGGTTCTCCTGGTGGACCAGCCCGGCATCGGCGCACCGGCCGTGCGGCGGGTGCTGGAGGCGGCTCTCGCCGAGGGCGCGCGGGCCCTTCCAGGGGCGCTGGTGTCGGCGGCGTACGCCGGGGCACGCGGCCATCCGGTGCTGTTCGGCGCCGCGCACTGGCCGGGGATCGCCGCGGATGCGGTGGGCGACCGGGGGGCACGTGCCTACCTGAAGGAGCGCGAGGCGGAGGTCGTGCGGGTGGAGTGCGGGGATCTGGCCGATCCGTACGACATCGACACCGAGGCGGATCTGGCCCGGCTGCGGCCTGGGCGTTGACCCCGCCTTTCCGCCATGAGGAAACTGTTGTCCACTGTCCAGAAGTACTGACGTGCAGATGTGCAGAATGCCCAGAAGTGCCGTGCCGAAGGAGTCCGCTGATGTCCGCTACCGCGCCGTCCCCGGCCGTCGTCGTCGACGCCGAGCCGCTGCCCAGGCAGGAGGAGGTCCTGACCGGTGAGGCGCTCGCCTTCCTGGCCGAGCTGCACCGCCGCTTCGCCCCGCGCCGCGGCGAGCTGCTCGAGCGCCGCGCCCGGCGCCGCGAGGAGATCGCCCGCACCGCCTCCCTCGACTTCCTGCCCGAGACGGCGGCGATCCGCGAGGACGACACCTGGCGCGTGGCCCCGTGTCCCGACGCGCTGCAGGACCGCCGGGTGGAGATCACCGGCCCCACCGACCGCAAGATGACCATCAACGCGCTCAACTCCGGCGCGCGGATCTGGCTCGCCGACTTCGAGGACGCCCTCTCCCCCACCTGGGAGAACGTGGTGCTCGGCCAGGCCAACCTGACCGACGCCTACACGCGGAGCATCGACTTCGCCGATCCCGCCTCCGGCAAGTCGTACGCGCTGCGCCCGGACGAGGAACTGGCGACGGTGGTGATGCGGCCGCGCGGCTGGCACCTGGAGGAGCGCCACCTCGAGGTCGACGGCGAGAAGGTGCCGGGCGCGCTGGTCGACTTCGGCCTGTACTTCTTCCACAACGCCCGTCGTCTGCTGGAGATGGGCAAGGGCCCGTACTTCTACCTGCCGAAGCTGGAGTCCCACCTGGAGGCCCGGCTCTGGAACGACGTCTTCGTGTACGCGCAGGACGCCCTGGGCGTCCCGCAGGGCTCGGTGCGGGCGACGGTGCTGATCGAGACGATCACGGCCGCCTACGAGATGGACGAGATCCTCTACGAGCTGCGCGACCACGCCTCCGGGCTGAACGCCGGCCGCTGGGACTACCTGTTCTCCATCGTGAAGAACTTCCGTGACTGCGGCCCGAAGTTCGTCCTGCCGGACCGCAACTCGATCACCATGACGGCCCCGTTCATGCGCGCCTACACCGAACTGCTGGTCCGCACCTGCCACCGGCGGGGCGCCCACGCGATCGGCGGCATGGCGGCGTTCATCCCCTCGCGGCGTGACGAGGAGGTCAACAAGGTCGCTCTGGAGAAGGTGCGGGCCGACAAGGACCGGGAGGCCGGCGACGGCTTCGACGGCTCGTGGGTGGCGCACCCGGACCTGGTGCCGCTGTGCAGGGCGTCCTTCGACGCGGTGCTGGGCGAGCGCCCGCACCAGAAGGACCGGCTGCGTGAGGAGGTCGAGGTGCGGGCGGCCGACCTGCTCGCGGTCGACTCGCTGGAGGCGCGGCCGACCTCCGCCGGCCTGGTCAACGCGGTCCAGGTGGGCATGCGGTACATCGAGGCGTGGCTGCGTGGTCTGGGCGCGGTGGCCATCTTCAACCTGATGGAGGACGCGGCCACCGCGGAGATCTCCCGTTCGCAGATCTGGCAGTGGATCAACGCGGGCGTGGAGTTCGAGAACGGTGAGAAGGCCACCCCGGAGCTGGCGCGCCGGGTCGCCGCCGAGGAGCTGGAGAACCTCCGTGCCGAGCTGGGCGAGGAGGCGTTCGCGGCGGGCCGCTGGCAGGAGGCGCACGACCTGCTGCTGAAGGTGGCGCTCGACGAGCAGTACGAGGAGTTCCTCACGCTGCCCGCGTACGGACACCTGGCCGGCTGACCGCGCGCCCTCCCGGCCCCGCACCCCGATCACGGCCGGCCCGCGGCCCCGGGGCGTCCCGGGGCGGGGTCAGCTCGCGTCGTCCAGGTGGGCGGACCAGTCCTGGGCCGCGGCCGGCTTCCCGTGGAGGTCGGGGACGCGCTGGAGCCACCCGGGGCGTCCGCGCCGGCTCTTCTCCCGCCGGGCGTGCTCCTCCGCGGCGAGCTGGTCGCCGCTGGGGAAGTCGACCGGCAGCCAGGCGGCCGAGGAGGCCGCCCGCGCGGTGAGCCAGGCGACGTAGGCCTCGCGAAGCGCGTCCGGTCCGGGGAAGCCGGGCTCGGCCTCCAGCCACTCGTCGGGCACCTCGGCCGCCACCTCGCGTAGCAGCACCTCGGTGACCAGGGGCGCCAGCGCGGCGTCGGCGGCGCGGGTGTCCGGGGCGTAGCGGCCCAGCGCGTGGTGGCGGAAGTCGTAGGCCTTGTCGGGTGCGGTGTCGTCCCACCGGTGGTGGAACACCAGGGCGGCGCCGTGGTCGATGAGCCAGAGGCGGGCCGGGGCGGTGCCGCGGGTGGGCCAGACCATCAGGTTGGAGCTGTGCACGGTGCGGTCGACGTTGGCGGTGAGGGCGTCCAGCCAGACGACCCGGCCGGCTTCCAGGGGGTCGACGGTGAAGGTCTCGGCCAGCTCCGGGGTGAGGTCGGCGCCGCCGGAGAGGAGGTCCATGCCCAGGTTGAGGCCCGCGCTGGCGTCCAGCAGGCCGCGGACCTCGGCGTGCGGCTCGTCGGCGCCGAGGGCGGGGTCGAACCGGACCCGCACCAGTTCGGGCACCCGCAGCCCGAGCCGGCGCCCCAGCTCCCCGACGATCACCTCGGCGACCAGCGCCTTGCGGCCCTGCGCGGAGCCGGTGAACTTCACGACGTAGGTGCCCAGGTCGTCCGCCTCGACGACCCCGGGAACCGATCCACCGGTCCGCAGCGGTTCGACGTAACGGGTGGCGGTGACCTCTCTCAGCATGTGTCCCAGGCCCTACCGGTCGTCCCTCGCCGTCACGGCCGGCTCCGAGGCGGTGGGCTCCCGCCCAGTGTGCCTGCCTCGCCTGCCGCCTCCGGCACGAAGGAAGCATGGTAACCGGGCGAGGACCCGGCGGTCACGCCAGCGGGTCGTGGCCCCAGTTCATGAGCGAGTGCCGCCAGCGGGTGTCCCGCACGTCGCCCGAGGGGCGCTGGGCGAGGTGCCGTCGGACGTAGCCGACCACCTTGCGCATGTGCCCGTAGTCGTCGTCGGAGAGGTCGCCCTTCTTGGCGCGCAGGATCTCGACGATCCTGCGGCCGGAGGCGTGGCCCGTGGACTCGCCCCCGTCCTTGTGCCGGCCCGCCTCCTGCGACTCCTCGGAGGCGAGCCACTTCTCCAGGTCGGAGGGGCTCATGTTCACCAGTTCGCGGAACTCGCCCCAGGTCTCCTCGCGCTCGCCGTCGTCCACCGGCGTCACTTCTTCTTCAGCGAGGACGGCTTGTGCACCGCCGACCGGCCGGACTTCTCGCTGCGGACCTTGTACTGCGGGTCGTCCGACGAGGCGTCCACGGTGCGTCCCGCCGCCTCGGTCCGTTCGGTGATCTTCTTCTCCACCTTGCCCTCGGTCTCGCTGCCGTGGCTGCTCCAGGCGACCTTGTCGCCCTTCTTCAGCTTCTTGCCGCCGCCGTCGCTCTTGGCCATCGGGCACTCCCTCGCCGGTGCGCCGCGCACCGCGCGCGACGTCTCCTCCCAGGGTGAGGGCTCGGGACCCGCTCCGCAGGTCCGGTTCTCCCGCCCGGGCCCGTCCGGTCGGTCACGCCGTCGCCGTCAGCGGATTCGGCAGCGGGAGGTAGCGGGCGTCCGCCCCGTCCGCGCCGGTCCACCGCAGCAGCAGGTTCGTCTTGCCGGGCAGCGTGGGCTGGGTGAGCAGCCGCCGGGCCTCCGGGAAGTCGTGCCGGGCGACCTCGCGCCGGACCGCGGGCCACGGGTCGACCTCCGGGTGCCGCTCGCGCAGAGCTTCGGCCACTTCGCCCAGATGGTTGACGAGCAGGCAGTAGACCAGCCGCTCCCAGCCCGCGGCCCTCTCCTCCGCGCCTCCGGCCACGCCGTCCGCTCCCTCCACGTCCTCCGCTCCCTCCGCGGGCACCGTCTTGACCCCCTCCGCGTCGCGGAAGAGGGCACGCACGGGCCGCCCGTCGGGGCCGACGGCGATCAGGCAGTTCTGCAGGTGGGCCTCCAGGACCACTCCGTGCCGGTGGAAGAGGTGGAACGCGGGCGGGACCACCGCCCGCAGGTACGCCGTCCACCAGGGCAGCGGGTCGTCGCCGGCCCGGTCCAGGGGACTGCCGTCGAAGCCCTCGGCGAGAGCGGCGGTCAGCAGCGCGGTGGAGCCGGGCGGGAGGTGGGCGGTGAGGCCGTCACGGACCAGCACGGCCAGCTCCTCGAAGGCGAAGGACGCCGTCCGGTAGCCGCGGTCGCTCAGCCAGGCCGCACCCGCCGCCTCCTCGGCCGGCAGGGCGGCCAGCGCGGTGGTGACGGCGGAGTCCGTGCGGCGCAGGCGCAGCAGGTCGTGCCGCCACAGGCGCCGGACGTCGTTGGTGATCCGCACGTCGAGGCTGAACTTCAGGAAGAGGTCCGCACCCGACAGGTACAGGGTGCGCACGGCGGCGGTGGGCCAGGCGGACTCGGCGGTGACGCCCAGGCGCAGCAGTCGCCCGTCGGCGAAGGCCCGGCGGATCTCGGGGTGGCCGGACACCAGGTCCAGCTGCCAGGGGTGGGCGGGGAGCAGCCGGTAACCGGGCGGGGCCTCACCCAGGGCGTCCAGGGCCCGGACGTCCCCCTCCTCGACGACGGCGTCCTCCCGGACGGCGAGCAGGGTCAGCGGGAAGCGGGCATGGGCCTCGGGCGCGTAGGGGAGCCAGGCGGCCGCCGGGCCGGCGCCGCGGGCCTTGGGCGCGGGGTGGAAGGGGTGGCCGGTCAGCAGCGACTGCTCGGAGCGGAGGTAGAGGTCCGCGGGCGGCTCGGCCGCGGCGCGGGCGGCGAGCAGGGCGGCGACAGCGTTGCGACTGTCGAGCATCTCGCCGGGCAGCTCGTCGTTGGTGAGGCCGGTGTGCAGACGGAGCTCCTCGGCGACGAGTTCGACCAGTTCCGTGTGGTCCAGCCGCCGCCATCCCGCCTCTGCCCGCACCTCCGGTCCGGTGGGGCGCCTGGTCCCGCGCACTCCGAGCAGCCGGCCGCTGCCCGCCAGCCGGTGCACGCGCCGGCCGGTGGCCTCCTCGCCCGCGACGGCCTCCGGCCGGGCGGCCTCCCGCAGCAGGCAGTTGAGGAGCGGCGTGCAGGCGTAGGCGTCGGCGCTCGCGCCGAGGTCCGCGATGGGAGGCATGTGCGCTGATGGTCCGTTCGTCCGGCGGCGCGGTCGCGGTCAGTATCTCCGGCATCGACACGGCGGCGAAGACCGCGCCGGAGGGAGGGGCGTGGGACGGCCATCCGCGGGAGACGGCCTGGACAAGTGCCGCTCCGCTGTGAAGGATCTTGTCGCGGCACGCAGAACCGCACCCGGGGCGGGGGGCCACGGCCGTCCACGCCGGCTCGCTCGCCCCACCGGCGTAAGGACACCCCCCGTGGACCACCGGCAGGAAGTCGACCTGAACGACGCCACCGACACCACCTGGCTCAATCCGCCCCTGGCCACCGTGGTCGAGGGCACGGACCTGCTCGTCACGGCGCGGGAGCGGTCCGACTTCTGGCGCACCACCAGCTACGGCTTCGTCCGCGACGACGGCCACGCGCTGCTCACCGCGTTCCCCGGCGGGTCCGCGGTGGAGGTCACCTTCCTGGCCCGCTTCGACGCGCTGTACGACCAGGCGGGCCTCATGGTCCGCGTGGACGCGAGCACCTGGATCAAGGCCGGGGTGGAGATGAACGACGGGGTCCCGCATCTGGGCGCCGTCGTCACCCACGGCCGCTCCGACTGGTCCCTGGCTCCCGTCCCCGACTGGCACGACCGTCCGGTCACGGTGCGGGCCAGTCGCGCGGGCGACGCGGTGACCATCCGCGCGCGGGTCGCTGAGGAGCCCTGGCGCATGGTCCGCCTCGCGCCGCTGGCGCCGGACGCGGTGGCCGGCGCGGGACCCTTCTGCTGCTCGCCCCAACGGGCCGGACTCCAGGTACGGTTCACCGGCTTCACGCGGGGCCCGGCGGACGCCGGCCTCCACGAGGACCCGGACGCCTGACCGGCGCCACGGAGGCACGAACGGCGCGAAGGCGTGGCGCGCCACCGGGCGCGGCACGGTGCGAAGGCGCGGCACGGTGCGAAGGCGCGGAGCGGCCGGGGCACGGAGCGCCACGAGGCAGGAACCCGCGCGCCGCACCGACCGAATGTCCCGGCCCACAGCGACACGGAGGAGACGGCGACGTGCGGTGTTCGGCCCGCGAAGGGCACGCAGGGCGCGAGGAGCACGAGAGGGCGCGGCAGCTGGCGGAGGTCCGCCCCGATCTGGTGGAGCCGTTCCACGCGGCCCTGCCCGGGGCGCGGGCCGCCGTGCTGACCCGGCTGTGGCGGGCCCTGGCCTTCGAGCCGCTGCCGTGGGTCGCGGGACGCGGGCGCACGTCCGCCGGTCTGATCGTGCGGCTGACAGACGGCCGCGCACTCCACGGGCCGCCCGCCGACCCGTTCGTGGTGGTCGGAAGGGTGACGCGGCTGTGTCTGGCGGGCCAGGAGTACCAGGATCCGGCCGCGCTGGTGGAGGCCCTGGGTGTCCCGCACGGCACCGCGTTCGCCGCCGAACTCGAGCACAGCGTGGCCTCGTTGGCCCTGTCCCGCGCCGACGCGGCTCCGGCCCCCGGGGCTTCGGCGGCCTCATGGGAGTGGGAGCAGCGGGTGGTGGACGGCCACCCGTACCACCCGGGCTGCCGTGCCCGGCCCGGTTTCACGGTGGCCGACGAACTGGCCTACGCGCCCGAGCACCGGCCGGTGGTGCGGCTGTCGCTGCGCCCGGTGGAGCGGGAACGCTGCCTGGTGGCCGGTGACTGGCCCGCCGAGTGGCGCGACGGCGGCCGGCTGCTGCTGCCCGTGCACCCGTGGCAGGCACGGCACGTCCTGCGCCCGCCCGCGGACGGCGAGGGGACCGGCCCCGGCGACGCCACCGGGGGCGAGGGCGGATTCACCGCGCACCCCCTGATGGCCCTGCGCACCCTCGCGGTGCCCGGCGGGCCGCAGGTGAAGACCGCGCTGTCCGCCCGGCTGACCTCCTCCGTGCGGGACATCTCCCCCGGGTCGATCGCCTCCTCTGCGGTGGTCTCCGCCTTCGCCGAGTCCCTGACGCCCCGTCTGGACGGCCTGTTGCACGTCACCCGCACCCTGGGCGCCGCCTGCGACGGCACGCCGGACCTCGCGGCGGTGGTCCGCGAGGCTCCGGAGGCGTACGCGGGCGCCGGCGAGCGGGTCGTGCCCGTCGCCGCGCTCACCGCGCTCGCCGCGGCGGGGGCGATCGCCGCGTCCTCCTGGCTCGCCGATCTCACGGCGCTGTCCCTGGGCGTCGGCCTGCGCCTGCTGGAGATGGGGGTGGCCCTGGAGGCGCACGGGCAGAACCTGCTGGCGGTGCTGGCTCCGGACGGCAGACCGGTGCGCCTGGTCTACCGGGACCTGGCGGACATCCGGGTGAGTCCACGGCGGCTGGCCCGTCACGGCGTGCGGCTGCCGGACGGCTTCCCGCCGCGGATCGTCACCGACGACGTGACGACGCTGCGCCGCAAGCTCTTCGGGTCGCTGGTCGCGGGTGCGCTCGGCGCCGGGGCAGGCTCGTCCGAGGTCCTGGCCTCCGTGCTGCGGGAGGCCGCTCCCGGCCTGCCGGCCACCCCGGACCGCGAGGCGCTGCTGCGTGACCCGCTGCCCACCAAGGCGCTGACGCTGATGCGCCTCTCGCCGGACGCTCCGGGCGACCGGTGGACGTTGCTTCCGCCTGCGCTCGGCGGGTGACCGGGTTCGATCCGTCAATCCACCTTCCAGGTACGGGAGATCGACCCCGCCGCCACCGCACGACCCGTCATTCAATACGATCCGGCGATGATCAGAAGAAAACGGTTGGCGGCAGGCACACTCGCCCTGCTCGCCGCCCTGGCGGCAGGACCGGCGTTCCCCGCGTCGGCCGCGGCCGACGAGACGGACGGACGGCCCGCGCCACAGGTCGAGTTGGTGCTCGACGTCAGCGGCTCCATGCGCGAGCGGGACGTGGACGGCGGCAGCCGGATGGCGGCGGCCAAGCAGGCCTTCAACGAGGTCCTGGACGCGACCCCCGAGGAGGTGCAGCTCGGCATCCGGACGCTCGGCGCGAACTACCCGGGCGACGACCGCAAGGAGGGCTGCAAGGACACCGAACAGCTCTACGCGGTCGGCCCGTTGGACCGGGTGGAGGCCAAGACGGCGGTCGCCACGCTGGCGCCCACCGGCTGGACTCCGATCGGCCCCGCGCTGCAGGCGGCGGCCCGCGACTTCCAGGAGGGCGAGGGCACCCGCCGGATCGTCCTGATCACCGACGGCGAGGACACCTGCGCCCCGCTGGACCCGTGCGAGGTCGCCCGCGAGATCGCGGCCCGGGGCATCGGTCTGACCATCGACACCCTCGGCCTGGTCCCCGACGCCAAGACCCGCGACCAGCTGCTCTGCATCGCCGAGGCCACCGGCGGCACCTACACCTCCGTGCAGCACAAGGAGGAACTGGCGGACCGCGTGGGCCAGTTGGTCGAGCGTGCCGCGGACCCGACGGTCACCCCGGTGGCCGTCGAGGGCACCGGCGCCTGCGAGGGCGCGCCGGCGCTGAAGTCCGGCCTGTACACCGACCGCGCGGACTTCGGGAAGGCCCGCTGGTACCGGGTGGACCTGGAGCCGGGGCAGGAACTGCGCGCCGCGGTGAGCGTCGCGGCCGACCGAGAGGTGACCCCCGGGTACGGGGTCCTGCTGCGGGCGGTCACCGTCCACGGGCGGGAGATGGTGCGCGGCGAGGCGTCCGGACACGGACGCACCGACCTGGTCTCCACGGGCCTGAGGATGCCGAAGGCGGAGAGCGACGAGGACGAGGCGCCCGCCGAGGCGGTCTGCCTCGAGGTGACCCACTCCTTCTCCCCCGCGGCCGGCGTCAAGACGACGCCGGGTCTGCCGGTGGAGCTCACGGTGGACGTGGTGGACGGGCCGTCCGACGCCGACGACGTGGCCGCCTTCGGGCTGGGCCGCGGCTGGTGGCTGCTCGGCGCGCTGGTCCTCACCGGATTCCTGGCCGGCCTCGTCTGGGGCTGGGTCTCGCGCTGGCGGGTCGCCGTCTGGAGGACGAACTGATGCGAGTGCGACGTGCGTTGACCGCAGCACTGCTCCTGGCCGGGCTGGCCGCCGCACCCGCGGCCGCCGACGCCTCCCCCTCCCCCGGCGAGGACGGGACGAGCGCGGGGCCGACCGAGGCGGGCACCTCGTTCCGCAGCGCGACGGAGATCGATCCGGGAGTGAAGGCCACCGCCCAGGGCTCCACCGGTGACTACCTGTACTGGTCGTTCCCCGTGGACGCCACCCAGCGGGCCACCGTCCGCGCCTCCGTGCGGCTGCCCGAGGAGCACGCCGGGGAGACCTGGCAGATCGACGTCTACGACGGCCTGCGGCGGCGGCAGGCCTGCCGCTACGGGGCGCAGGCCCGTGCGGTCCCGGCGGGCACCACCTCGGTGGAGCTGGCGTGCGCGCTGCGCACCGTGCGCGGCTGGGCCGAGCCGTGGGCGAACGACCCGCTCCCGGGGACGTACTACGTGCGTCTGTCGGCCGTCGGCCTGCCCGTCTCGGACGTGGGCCGGGCCATATCGGCCGAGGTGGAGGTCGAGGTGGCGGACGCCGGCGGATCGGCGGCCGTGGACGGTTCGCTGGCGGAGCCGCTGATCCCGGGCGTCTCCCTGCGCACGGACGCCGAGGCCGGGGACGACGCGGAGGGCACGGACGAGGAGGGCGGCCTCCTCGACGACGCCGCGCCGGTCCTGGCCGGCACGGACCTGGAGGACGGCTGGTCCTCCGGGTGGTGGACGGACCGCTGGCTCTGGACCGCCGCGGGCGGCATCCTCGCCGCCCTCGCCGGAGTGTGGGGCTACACCCTCACCCGCGGCCGGGGCCGCCCCGGGGCGTGAACTCCGCCGCCCGCACCGGGCGGCACCTCTCCCGGCCCGTTGCCGGAGTCCCGCGACCGCAGGATCCCGGCAACGGGCCTCGGCGACGGACCCCGGCAACGGGCCTCGCCCCGGTCCCGGGCCGCGGGCCTGGTCACCACCGACACCCTTGTCGACGACCTGTGGACCGATCCGCCTGCCCGCGCCCTGGGCGCTTTGCGTACGTTCGTCGCCGCGCTGCGCCGCGCCCTCGAACCCGACCGGCCGCCCCGCGATCCGCCGCGCGTCATCGTCACCGAAGGTCCCGGCTACGCGCTGCGCCTGCCGCGCGAGGACGTGGACGTCCATCGGTTCCAGGACACGCTGGCCCAGGCCCGCCGCGACCCCGACGCGGTGACCGACCTCGGCGCGGTCCTCGCGGCATGGCGCGGCCCCGCCTACGCCGACGTGGCCGGTTCCGCATGGGCGCGGCACGAGCGGACCCGGCTGGAGGAACTGAGGTTGGAGGGGCTGGAACTGCGCGCCCGCATCCTCCTCGACTCCGGGGAGGGGGCCGATCTCGTCGCCGACCTGGGTGCCCATGTCGCCGAACACCCGTGGCGCGAGCCGGCCTGGGAGCTGCTGGCCCGCGCGCTACCGCGCGGGCCGCCGGGCCGACGCGCTGTCCGCTCTCCGCCGCGCCCGCGCGATGCTCGTCGGCCAACTCGGACTCGACCCCGGTGCCGACCTCCAGCGCCTGGAGACGGACATCCTCAACGGGTCGGCTCCCCACGAAGGCGTGCGTACGGAGTGGACCGGCCGTGGTGTCCGGCTCGGCCCACGCACCACCGTGGAGCTGGCCCGCACGCTCGCCCTGGCGGGCGGCGACGCCCTCGTCCACTCCCGGCGCGACCGTCTCGCCGCCATCCACGCGGCCGAACGCACGGGAGACCTCTCCCTGACCGCCCGGATCATCGGCGCCTACGACGTGCCCGCCCTCTGGAGCCGGGCCGACGACCCCGAGCAGTCCCGAGCGGTCGTGGCGGCTGCCGAGCGCACGCTCACCGGGCTCGGCCAGGACGGCCCCGCCGATCTGCGCGCCCCCCTCCTGGCCACGGTCGCCGTCGAGAGCCGCAGCGCCGATCTGTCCGGAACCGAGCTGAAGCGCGCGCAGCAGACGGCACGGCAGGCGGAGGAGCTGGCACGCGAGCTGGCCGATCCCGCCCTGCTGGTCTTCGCCCTCAACGGAGTGTTCCTGCAGTCCTTCGCCCGCCCCGGGCTCGCGGCGGCACGGGACAGGACCGGCGCCGAGATCCTCGGCCTGGCCACCCGGCACGAGCTGCCGAACTTCGCCGTACTCGGCCGGCTCGTCCGCCTGCAGTCCGCCTCGGCCCTCGGGGACCTCGCCTCCGCGACCCTGCACGCCGACGCGGCCGACCAGCTCGCCGCCACCACCGAAGCGCCCCTCGTCCCCGTCCTCACCGGGTGGTTCCGGGCCCGGGCCACGGCCGCCCGCAGCACCGAACCGGGCGGACCCACCGCCGCCACGGCCGCAGCGCACTACCGCGCTGCCGAGGACGCCCTCCGCGGGGCGGGAATGCCGGGGCTGCACCGCGGCCTGTTCCCGCTCGCCCTCCTGGGACTGCGTCTGTTGCACGACCGGCCGGCTCCCACCGACCCGCACCTCGACTGGGGCCCGTACACGCCCTGGACGCGCCCCCTCGTGCTGCTCGCCCGGGCCCGGGTCGACGAGGCCCGTACCGCCCTCGCCGCGGTGCCCGAACCACCGTGTGACCACATGCAGGAGGCCATGTGGTGCCTGACCGCCCGCGCCGCCGTACGCCTCGGCGAGCACGGAATCGCGGCACACTGCGCGGCTGCCCTGCGTGACGCCCGTGCGGAACACGCCGGCGCCGCCGGCGGCATGCTGACCCTGGGCCCGGTGGCGCGGCACCTGGCAGAGGCGAAGGCAGGCGCCCAAGCGGGGTGAGCAACCGCCCTCCGGCTCCCACCCCGCCGCGACAGCCGCGCCTCAGACCCGCACCAGCAGCGCCGCCGCGTCCAGCTCGCCCCGCGCCAGCGCAAGGCACGTCCGTGCGTCCAGGTCCAGGCGCAGGTCCGGCTCCCTGGGCGCCGCTCCGATGCCGTAGACCGGGCCCTCGGCCGAGCCCGCGTGGAGGTGGAACTCCCCCTCCTCCAGGGACACCTGCACCACTCCCCGCACGCCCGCGGCCTCCAGCGCCCGCAGCAGCGGCAGGGCGAACCAGTGGGCGCGCACCGCGTCCGTGGGCCCGCGGTCCCCGAGCTCGCCCTCGCCCCACTGTCCGAGCGCGTGCAGCACACCCGTCAACTGTCTTCCACGGGAGGTCAGTTCGTAGACGGAGGCGTTTCCGGGCGGCGCCAGCCGACGTCGGGCGATGAGCCCGTCGCGCTCCATGTCGCGCAGCCGGGTCGCCAGCATGTCGGTGCTCACGCCCGGCAGGTCGGCGTGCAGGTCGGTGTAACGGCGCGGTCCGGCGAGCAGCTCCCGGACGATCAGCAGGGTCCACCGGTCCCCCACGAGGTCGAGCGCCCGCGCGGCGGAACAGTACTGGTCGTAGCTGCGGCGAGGTGACATGACCGGCAGTCTAGACAACAGGTTGGACTTTCCAAGTGCCCGCTTGGTAAAACCAAGCAACACCACGAACCCGAGGGGCACACGATGGAGTTCCGCCAGTCGAGCAAACTCAGCGAGGTCTGTTACGAGATCCGCGGCCCGGTGATCGAGCACGCCAACGCGCTGGAGGAGGCCGGGCACAGTGTCCTGCGCCTCAACACCGGCAACCCGGCGCTCTTCGGGTTCGAGGCTCCGGAGGAGATCCTCCAGGACATGATCCGGATGCTGCCCCAGGCGCACGGCTACACCGACTCGCGCGGCATCCTCTCCGCGCGCCGCGCCGTGGCCCAGCGCTACCAGGCGCGCGGCGTCGAGGTGGGCGTGGACGACGTGTTCCTCGGCAACGGCGTCTCCGAGCTGGTCTCCATGGCGGTGCAGGCCCTTGTGGAGAACGGCGACGAGATCCTCATCCCCGCCCCGGACTTCCCGTTGTGGACCGCCGTCACCACGCTGGCCGGCGGCAAGGCGGTGCACTACCTCTGCGACGAGGGGTCCGACTGGTACCCGGACCTGGCCGACATGGCGTCGAAGATCACCGACCGCACCAGGGCGGTCGTGATCATCAACCCCAACAACCCGACCGGCGCGGTGTACCCGAAGGAGATCCTGGAGGGCATCCTCGACCTCGCCCGCCGGCACGGGCTGATGGTGTTCGCCGACGAGATCTACGACGAGATCCTCTACGACGACGCCGTGCACCATCCGGCCGCCGCCCTCGCGCCCGACCTGGTGGTGCTCACCTTCTGCGGCCTCTCCAAGACCTACCGGGTCGCCGGTTTCCGCAGCGGCTGGCTGGTGGTGTCCGGTCCGCGCGAGCACGCCAAGGACTACCTCGAGGGCCTCACCATGCTGGCCTCCATGCGGCTGTGCGCCAACGCCCCGGCCCAGTACGCCATCCAGGCGGCGCTCGGCGGCCGGCAGTCGATCCGAGAACTCACCGCGCCCGGCGGCCGGTTGCACGAGCAGCGCGACAGGGCGTGGGAGAAGCTGAACGAGATCCCGGGCGTCTCCTGCGTGAAGCCGAAGGGCGCCCTCTACGCGTTCCCCCGCATCGACCCCGCGGCGCACCCGATCGTCGACGACGAGCGGTTCGTGCTCGACCTGCTGCTGCGGGAGAAGATCCAGGTGGTGCAGGGCACCGGCTTCAACTGGCCCGGCACGGACCACTTCCGCATCCTCACGCTGCCGCACGCCGACGTCCTGGACACCGCCATCAGCCGCATCGGCCGCTTCCTGTCGGGCTACCGCCAGTGACCTCGCGCGCCCATGGACGCGCGCGCACGGACGGGGGCGACGGAGGCGCCGGCGCCGCGCCCGGTCGTGCCGGCCCGCCGATATCGCCGTGCGGACGCGGCGGCCGCTCTGCGATGCTCTGACGATGGCTGACTTCGACGAACTGCTGGCCGAGGGGGCGTCGGTCCCGACGGAGGGCTGGGACTTCTCCTGGTTCCGTGGCCGGGCGAGCGAGGCGCGTCCTTCCTGGGGGTACGCCCGGCTGCTCGGGGAGCGGATGGCCGGCGCCCGGGCGGCGCTCGACGTGCAGACCGGCGGCGGGGAGGTCCTGGCCACGGTACGGCGGGCGCCGGCGCTGCTGGCCGCGACCGAGGCGTGGCCGCCGAACGTGGCGATCGCCCGCCGCACGCTGGCGCCGCTGGGCGGGACGGTGGTGCACGTCGGGGAGAGCGACGGGCTGCCCTTCCGCGACGGGCTCTTCGATCTGGTGGTGAGCCGTCACCCGGTGGTCACCCGCTGGGACGAGGTGGGCCGGGTCCTCCGGCCCGGCGGGACGTACCTGTCGCAGCAGGTCGGGTCGGGGACGGTGCGCGAGCTCGCCGAGTTCATGCGGGAGGGGCGCGGCGACGGGCCCACGAGCGCTGCGGGGGCGAAGGCGGACCCCCTGGTCACCCGCTCCGGAAGCACGCCGCACGCCGCGACGGCCGCGGCGGAGGCGGCGGGCCTGGAGGTGGTCGACCTGCGCCAGGAGGCGCTGCGGATGGAGTTCCACGACGTCGCCGCGGTGGTGCACTTCCTGCGCAAGGTGATCTGGACCGTCCCCGGCTTCACCGTCGAGGAGTACCGCGACCGGCTGGCCGTGCTGCACGACTTCATGGAGCGTCACGGTCCCTTCGTGGCCTACTCCCAGCGGTACCTGATCGAGGCGCGGAGGCCATGACGATGGCGGGGAGCACTTCGGGAGGCGGCCCGAGCACTGCGGGAGGCGGCCCGACGGCCGCGCAGCGGCGGGTGATCGACGCGGCGGACCCCGCGACGGGCAGGCTGAGGGGCGCCTCCGCCCAGCTGACGGCGCTGGTCCGGCTGGGGCTGGCGTTCCGGCACCCCCGGCCGCCGCACGACTGCTACCTGACCCCGGCGGGCCGCCGTCTGCGCGATCAGCCGGAGACCGCGTCCGCATCCCCGCCCGGGCCGGACGCGGCGGAGGGCGATGCCGTGCGGGCGGCCCCGGCCGAACCGTCCCGGACCGGCGTGTTCGCCGCCCGGCTCGGCGGGGAGAGCGACGCCCCGGCCCGCACGGCGGAGGTGCGGGGGGCCTGGCAGGGGCTGCTGGAACTGCGGCGGATGACCAACCCCGACGGTTCGGTGGACCGCCCGTGCGGCTGGGAACGCTCGCACCTGCCCCAGGCGGCGGCCATCGCCCTGGAGGCCGCCGGCTGCCGCCCGGCGGGGCCGGGCGCCGAGGGCTACCGCGTCGAGCCGTCCGCCCAGCCGGAGGCGGTGGAGGTACGGACCGCCGACCCCGCCCTGCTCGGTGCCTGCGAGGAGACGCTGAACGCCTCGGGGTGGCACGCGGGCGCCTACAGCGAGCCCCGCACCGGCGTCCGCTACCTCGTGGCCTCTCCCAGGCGCAGGTGACTCCGCACACCGCCCCGCCTCCGCAGCCGTGACTCCCGCACCCCCGGCCCCGGCCGCCGGCACGAACGACTCCCGGGCCCCCGACCCGGCCGCCGCGAACGCCGCGAGCACCGGAGCGCCGCCGCCGGCCGAGCGCCCGGCCGCCCCGCGACCCCGGCCACCCGGAACCCGCAGGCCACGGGTCGCGGGGCGCGGGGCCCGCCCGGGGGAAAACCACGTGGAGCCGTCCCGCCCCGCCGGTTAGGGTCGCCGGATGAGCACACGCACCTTCCGCATCACCGTCCGCGGCGTCTTCGACGGCCTCGACGCCGGGCAGCGGTCGGAGCTCCTGGCCCACGCCGCGGAGCACGACATGCTGCGGGCCGCCTTCACCCCCGAGGGCCACCTCAGCTACGACGTGGCCTCCCGGCCGGCCTTCACCTTCCGCTTCCAGGACTCCGGGGAGGCGGAGGAGGACATCCTGGAGGCCACCGAACGCGCCGAGCGGACCGCCCGGGCGTGGCTGGAGGAGCGGGGTTGCGGCTACAAGCACCTGCGCTCACAGGCCGAGGACCTCTCCCAGGCGCCCCTGGGCAAGCGGCAGCGCCAGGCCGCCCGCAAGCAGGCCTGAGCCGCCCCGCGCCCATCGACCCGCGCCCCGTCTCAGCGGCCCTCGCCGCCGGTGAGCCACTCGGCCAGGACCGCCGTATGGCTGATCGCCGGGTCGCGGGTGGCCGTCAGCAGGGTCAGCGGGCCCTGGTCGGCGAGTTCCCGCAGGCGGTCCGCGGCCTCGCGGTGCGCGTCGTCGGCGAGCTCGGCGAGGTAACGGGCGCGGAACTCCTCGTAGCGCTCGGGGTCGTGCCCGTACCAGCGGCGCAGCTCGTTGGTGGGCGCGACCTCGCGCAGCCACGCGTCGAGGTGCGCCGCATCCTTGCTGATGCCGCGCGGCCAGAGACGGTCGACGAGGACGCGCGCTCCCTCGTCGTCGGGGGAACTGTCGTAGACGCGGTGCTGGGTGATCTGCCTGTCCATGCCTCCACTCTGGCGGGCCGGGCCCGCTCCGCCACTCGAAAACTCCGGTGCGCCCGCACCGGGGCCGCTGGGATCATCCCGGCATGCACACCGCCTTCGAACAGTTGGTCGTCCGCCGCGCCTTCCGCCTGCCTGCTCCCACGGGCCGGCCGGGTGACGGCGCCTCACTCGCCCGGCAGTTCGACGCGGCGTTGCTGTCCGCGGGCTTCACCCTCTCCGGCGACCTGCTGAGGCACCTCTCCGGGCTGGCCCCGGAGTTCGTCGAGCCGGTGGCGCGGCGCACCCTGGCGACGGTCCGGGAGCTGGTGGGCGACCACGTGCGGCACAACACGTACTTCAAGGACTTCCCGGCCGGCGTGCCGGACACCGTGGAGTTCTGGCACCGCTGCGTGAGCGAGGCGCTCGCGGACGAGGCGGCCCGGCCCGGCCTGCTCGCCCAGCTGAGCGACGGTGTGCTGAATCTGCTCACCCTGCCTTCCTACGGCTCCTACGGGCACGGTTGGGAGGAGATGCTCGCCGCGCACGACGAGCTGATCGCCGCGGCCGGCGACCGCGTCACGGTTCTCCACCTCGGTGGCGCGCGCGAGGACGAATTCACCGCGCTGTACCTGTCGTTGGCCGGCTCCCCCGTCCCCCTCGGCGAGGACGGGCTGGTGGACCTGCGGCTGCTCGCCGGGCACTGCGCGCGCGGCCCGCAGCCGGAGACGATCCCGCTGCGCGAGAACCGGGCGGTGATCAACGCGGTGCGGGCGGCCGCCGGGCAGGAACTCCTGCTCGACACCGTGACGGACGTGCTGCGGCTGGCCTGCGCCCTCTCCGGCGCGTCGGTCACCCTGGAGGAGCCGGTCCGGTTCCGTTCCCTGCGACGGCCGTTGCGCAGGGCCCTGCTCGCGGGCCTGGACGCTGTGGTCGCAGGCTCCCCCGCGAAGCTGGCCGACGTGCACCGGCACCGTGAGCGGTGGAAGCGGCTCGGCGAACGGCTCCACCCGCACGAGTACCCGCGGTGGCCGCACGCCGCGAAGGTGTTCGCGGTGGCCCGCGGCGAGCTGGAGGCGCCCACCTTCGAGAGCCGTGTGGAGAGACTGCTGGCGGACGGCGACATCGCGGGGGCGGCGGGTCTGCTGGCCTCCGCGCCGGGCCGGCTGTACCGGGCGCTGGACCGCCTGGTGCTGGCCGCCGCCGACGAGGCGCAGCGGGAGGCGGTGCTGGACGCCGCCGCACGGGTCGCGCCCGAGGTGTCGGGACGGGTCCTGCTCTCGCTGCGCGAGCACCTGGAGAACCGGGCCGGCCGCTTCGGCGGGCAGCGGCTGTTCCTCAACCGTTCGGGACGCGCCTGGGCGACGGCCGACGCCCGGTCCGGCATGCCGCGCGAGGTCCGCGAGCGGCTGGCCACGCTGGCCGACACGGAGCTGCGGCGGCGTCTTCCGGCGGCCGGAACGGTGGTCGTGGACCCGGCGATGCTCGACGTGGCGCTGCCGTTGAGCGGGAAGAACGTCCCCTCGGACCTGGGTGTGCTGCCGCGCGGCTCGTCGTCGGCGGTGGAGGGCGAGCTGCTGCGGTTCTTCATGTACTGGAGGCAGACGGAGCGGACCACCGACCACGACCTGTCCGCGCTCCTCCTGGACGAGCACTACCGGACGCGTGGATGGCTCGACTGGACCGCCCTCACCGCGGTCGGCGGCGCCCACTCGGGCGACATCACCGACGCGCCCGAGGGCGCCTCGGAGTTCATCGACCTGCGGCTCGCCGCCGTCGAGGCGGCGTTCGTCGTGCCGATGGTCCACGTCTACAGCGGGGAGAACTTCGAGCAGGTGGCGGAGTCCTTCTTCGGCTTCATGCTGCGCGACGCCGAGCAGGCCGGGGCGCCCTTCGAGCCCCGCACCGTCCGGATGAAGTCGGAACTGCGCGGTCCCGGCCGGGTGGCGCTGCCCCTGGTCTTCGCCCGTGACGAGCACGGCGGCTGGCACGCCAGGTGGATGCACGTCCACCTCAGGGGCCACCCCGAATCCAACCGGGCGGCCGGCCACCAGGTCTCGACGGGCATGCTGGTGCGGGGCGCGGTCGAGCGCAGGCCGCTGACCGTGCGGTACCTGACCGGACTGCTCGCGGACAACGGGGTGCGGGTGATCGTGGGCGACGAGGAGGGGGCCCCGGACGGCCCGGTCACCTTTCTCGGCCTGGCACGGCCGGAGGGACTGGGCGCCGACGCGCGGGTGATCACCCCGGGAAATCTCCGCGACCTGGTGCCGGAGTGACTGTTAGGGTGCGGACCGCGGCGAGGCCATGACGGGGCTTCCTTCTCCACTCTTCCTGATACCAGCCCTGTCGCTTTCCTCGCCGCTTCTTCACGCCCTCAGGCCGGCATGGCGTGCTCCGCGTCGTAGGCGACCCGGGAACGGTGGATGGTGGTGCGGTGGCGCTCCGCCCAGTCGGTCAGCCGGAGCAGCGTCTCGTACAGCTCCCGGGCGACGGGGGTGATCTCGTACTCCACACGGGGCGGGACCGTCGGGAACACGGTGCGGGTGACCAGTCCGTCACGCTCCAGGTTGCGCAGCGTGAGAGTGAGCATGCGGCGGCTGATGCCGGTGACCGCCCGCTCCAACTCGGTGAAGCGGATCGGCCCTTGGGCCGCCGCGACCAGGATGCCGACGCTCCACTTCCCCGACACCCGGTCCAGCACCTCCTGGACCGGACAGGCCTCCGCGGTCACTGCCTGGGAGGTAACACCGGTGTTCCGCTGGGACATAAAAGTGCCTCCTTACGCCGGAGCTCCATGGTCACCCACGATGTACTCCGTTACAAGTCGTGCACCATGGAACACGCAGGGGGATCCGCCGTCATGTCATTGCTCAAGCCTTCACCCCGGAAGGACGTCAACTCCGCTGCCGGAACGCCTCGTTCACGGTCGCTGTCGCTGCTGACGCTCTGCGCGGGCGCGCTGATGACCATCCTGGACGGCAACATCGTCACGGTGGCGATGCCCGCGATCCAGCGTGACCTCGGGTTCTCCGGGGCAGGGCTGGCGTGGGTGGTGAACGCCTACCTGATCCCGTTCGGCGGACTGTTGCTGCTGGCCGGCCGGCTGGGCGATCTGCTGGGCCGCAAGCGGATGTTCACGTCCGGGCTCGCCCTCTTCACCCTGGCGTCGGTGCTGTGCGGGGTGGCCGGCGACCAGGGCACGCTGGTCGCCGCCCGCGCCCTCCAGGGCGTCGGCGGGGCCGCGACCATGGCGGTGGTGCTCGGCATGATCGTCGCCCTCTACCCGGAGCCGCGGGAACAGGCCCGCGCCATCGCGGTGTTCAGCGCCGTGGGCGCCACCGGGGCGGCGCTGGGCACCTTCCTGGGCGGAGCGCTCACCCAGGCGGCGGGATGGCACTGGATCTTCCTGATCAACCTGCCGATCGGGGTCGTCGCCTGGTTCGCGGCGGTGCGGGTGCTGCCCGCCGACCGGGGCGCGGGGCTGGGCCGGGCGGCCGACTGGTGGGGGGCGCTGCTGGTCACCGGGGCGCTGATGACGACCGTCTGGACGATCATCGGCTCCGGCGGGCGCTCCGCCGGGGCGACGCTCGCCCTGACTGGTGTCTCGGCGGCGCTGTTCGCCGGCTTCATCGTCCGTCAGAGCCGGGCGGCGTACCCCCTGCTGCGCCTGGGCGTCCTCCGCTCCCGCGCCCTGGCCGGCGCCAACGGCACCCAGGTGCTGATGCTGGGGACCATGTACGGCTTCCAGTACATCGGCACCCTCTACCTGCAGCGGGTGCTGGGCCACGACGAGCTGGCCACCTCGCTCGCCTTCCTGCCCGCCCCGTTGCTGATCGGCGCGATCACGCTGGGCCTGGCCGCCCGGCTGGTGGGCCGTTTCGGGCCGTACCGCGTGCTGCTGGCGGGGCTCGTCCTGGCCACCGCCGGTATGGGGCTGCTGGCCACGGCACGGGCCGACGGTTCGTACACCGCCGACGTGCTGGCGCCCCTGCTGCTGCTGTCGGCCGGGTTCGCCGTGGCCATGCCGGCGCTCACGGGGCTGGCCATGGCCGGGGTGGCGGAGCGGGACGCCGGGCTGGCCTCCGGCCTGTTCAACACCACGCAGGTGGTGGGCGGTTCGCTGGGGCTGGCGGTGCTCACCACGCTGGCGGCGGGCCGGACCGGGGAGCTGCTCGAGGAGGGCTCCCCTCTGGTGGCGGCGACCGCGGAAGGCTACCGCCTGGCCTTCCTGGTGGCCGCCGTCCTGGGAGCCGCGGCCCTCGCCCTGGCCGCGGCGACCCTGCGCCCGGGGCGGGAGACGCGCTGACCGGGCACTTCCCGTGCGCTTCCCCTCCCCGGCCCACGACCGCCCCCGGCGTCCGGTGACACCGGCCCCGCGCCCCCGCACCCCGGCGTCACCGGACGACGCGGGCGCGGAAGAGCGGGGCACGGGTGCGCGGAAAGGCGGGACGCGGGAAAATCGCTGTCGCGCGCCGGTCCGCCGCTGGGAGGCTCGGCGCATGAGCCGGCGACGCGTGAAACCCAGCCTGTACATCTCCGTGGACGTCGAGGCGGACGGCCCGGTCCCCGGCCCGTACTCGATGATCAGTTTCGGCGCCGCCGTCGCCGGGCGGCAGGACGCCGACGGCTTCACCCCCACGGACCCCGAGGAGCACACCTTCTACCGCGAACTGCGGCCCATCTCGGACGAGTTCGATCCGCGGGCGCTGGCGGTCAGCGGCCTCGACCGGGACCGTCTGTGCCGCGAGGGGGCGGACCCGGCGGCCGCCCTGGCCGAGTTCACGGCCTGGGTGGGCGAGGTGTCCACGGGCACGCAGCCGGTGGTCTGCGGCTACCCGGTCGCGTTCGACTGGATGTTCCTGTACTGGTACCTCGTCCGCTTCACCGGCGGCAGCCCGTTCGGCCACTCCGGCTGCATGGACATGAAGTCCCTGTACGCGGCCAAGGCCGGCCTGCCCCTGCGGGCGGTCGCCAAGGGGACGATGCCCCGGCACCTGCTGTCGCGGCGCCGGCACACCCATCACGCGCTGGACGACGCCGTGGAGCAGGCCGAGCTCTTCGCCAACCTCATGCGCTGGGAAGGCCCGGACACCTGACCGGCCGGCCGCCGGTCACTCCTCGCCCGCGGTGACGCGGGCCAACCGGCGGGCCTCCTCGCGGGTGGTGCGGGCCACCGCGTCCTCGTCGACGGTGAGCAGCCGCCCGTCCTCCACCACCGGGACGCCGCCCACCAGGGACAGCGTCACCGGAGCCGCCGCGCCCAGCACCAGGGCGGCCACCGGGTCGGCGATCGAGGCGTGCGCCAGGGTGTCCATCCTCCACAGCACCAGGTCGGCGAGCTTGCCCGGCTCGAGGGAGCCGATCTCCGCGTCCCGCCCCAGGACCCGGGCGCCGCCGTGGGTGCCCAGCCGGAGCGCCTGGCGCGCGGTGAGGGCTGCCTCGCGGTGCGGGCCCAGGCGGTTGACCAGGAGGGCGTTGCGCAGTTCGGTGTGCAGTTCGCCCGACTCGTTGGAGGCGGTGCCGTCCACGCCGAGCCCGACCGGGATCCCGGCGGCGAGCATGTCCGGCACCCGGGCGATCCCGGCCGCCAGGCGGGCGTTGGAGGACGGGCAGTGGGCCACGCCGGTCCCGGTGCGGGCGAACGCGGCGATGTCGGCGTCGTTCATGTGCACGCAGTGCGCCATCCACACGTCCTCGCCGAGCCAGCCGGTGGACTCGAAGTAGTCGGTCGGCCCCATGCCGAACAGCTCGTGGCAGAACTTCTCCTCCTCCACCGTCTCCGACCCGTGGGTGTGCAGCCGGACCCCGAGCCGGCGTGCCAACTCGGCGCCCTGCCGCATGAGTTCGGTGGACACCGAGAAGGGCGAGCAGGGCGCGACGGCGACCTGGGTCATCGACCCGAACGAGGCGTCGTGGTGCTCGGAGACCGTCCGCTCGGTGGCGGCCAGTGCCCCGTCCAGGCTCTCCACCGCGAAGTCCGGCGGCAGTCCGCCGTCGGACTCGCCGCGGTCCATGGAGCCCCGGGCGAGGGTGAAGCGCACCCCGGTCTCCCGCGCGGCGCGGATGACGGCCCCGGCGAGGTCGCCGGTGCCGCGGGGGAAGACGTAGTGGTGGTCCATGGCGGTGGTGACGCCGCCGCGCGCCATCATGGCCAGCGAACCCTGGGCGGCCGCGTGCACCATCGGCTCGTCGATCCGCGCCCAGGTCGGGTAGAGGGCGACCAGCCAGTCGAAGAGGTTGTGGTCGGTGGCCAGGCCGCGGGTGAGCCACTGGTAGAAGTGGTGGTGGGTGTTGACCAGCCCGGGGGTGACCAGGTGACCGGTGCCGTCGATCCGCCGCACCACGTTCTCCAGCCCTTCGGGGGCCTTCCCCTCCCCCACCGACTCGATCACCTGGCCGGCGACCACCAGGTGACCCTCGGCGTACTCGGTGTCCTGGGCGTCGACGGTCGCGACGGCGCAGTTCTCGATGACGGTGCGGGCGGGGTGTCCGGCTGTGGCTGCCATGGTGGTTCTCCGGTCGGGCTGCGGGGAGGAGCGGTGGCGGTACGGGTCTCAGAGGTGGGTGAGGTCGGCCGGGATGAGGGCCTGGGCGCCGTCGCGCAGGACGGTCGCCTCGATCAGCCCGTAGGGACGGTCGGCGGCGACGTACACCTCGTTGTCGTTCTCCAGGCCGAACGGCTCGAGGTCGACGAGGAAGTGGTGCTTGTTCGGCAGCGAGAGGCGTATCTCCTCGATCTCCGGGCGGCTCTCCACGACCCGCGCGCCCATCCGGTAGAGCGTCTGCTGGAGGGAGAGCGAGTAGGTCTGGGCGAAGGCGTCCAGCAGGTGACGCCGGGACTCCTGATAGCAGAGGTCCCAGTCGGGCGCGGTCGCGCCGTCCGCGCCGGTCCAGGCGTAGCGCCAGCGGGCGGAGACGTCGGTGGCCAGGATCCGGTCGTAGGCCTCGGGCAGCGTGGTGTACCGGTCCTTGCGGTAGCCCCAGAACTCGGAGTCGGTGGTGTTCAGGACGGTCAGGTCCTTCAGGCCGGAGACCACCTCGCAGCGCTCCCCGTCGTGGACGACCTGGGTCACCCGGGTGCCGCCGCCGGTGCGGGCGAAGGAGTGCTGGGCGTCGGGGCCGCCGATGCGCTCCCAGGCGTACTCCTCGATCCGGATCCGCGCCCGCCGGATGGGTTCCTGCGACCCCACGAAGTGCCGGGCCAGCAGCAGGCCGAACTCCTCCGGGGAGGCGATGCCGTGTTCCTTGGCGAAGGCGTAGACCGTGTTCTTGGTGGTGTCGGTGGGCAGCACGTTGGCGTTGGACCCGGAGTAGTGCACGTCGTCCATGTCGCCGGAGAGCGAGACGGAGACGTTCAGGTCCTTGATGTGGTGGAGTTCGCCCTCGCGGGTGATCCGGACGACCCGGGTCTCCGCCTTGCCGTACTGGTTCTGGCCCAGGCGCGCGGTCCGGGCGGGGTGGTCGGTCATGTCGCTAGCTCCCTCGGTATACGGAGTAGCCGAACGGGCTGAGGAGCAGGGGCACGTGGTAGTGCTCGCCGGGCTCGACGGCGAAGGCCACCGCCACCTCCGGGAAGAACGCGCCCTCGGCCCCCTCCCGGCCCGCCAGGTAGGCGCCGGTGTCCAGGACGAGACGGACGTGGGTGGCGCCGGCGGGCGGGCCGGGGAGGTCCCGGCAGCGTCCGTCGGCGTCGGTGGCGGAGCCGCCGAGCGCCTGCCAGGGCTCGTCGGCTCCGGTGCGGGCGGCCAGGGAGACCCGCACGCCGGCGGCGGGCCGGCCGAGGCCGGTGTCGAGGACGTGGGTGGACACGGTGGCGGGGGCGGCGCCGGACTTCATCGGCGTGCGTCCTCCTCGGACGGGCCCGCCTCGGCGAGGCGGGCGAGACGGATGCGGTTGATCCTGCCCAGTTCCCCGCGGACGATCTCCGCCTCCCGCTCCGGCGTGTTGCCGAGGCGGTCTCGGACGGCGTCCCGCATCTCCTCGGCGGTGAGGCCGGTGGCGCAGATCAGGAACACCTGGCCGAACCTCTCCTGATAGGCCAGGTTGAGCTCCAGCATCTCGGCGCGGAGCGCCTCGTCGGCGCCCGCCATGCCGCGCTGCTCCCGGGCGGACACCGGGTCGCCGGGCTTCGGCCGCCCGATCGGCGGGTGTGCCGCCATGGCCTCGGCCAGGCCGTCCGCGGTCAGGGCCGCCGTCGCCGCGTCCCCGGCGGCGCACAGCGCCTCGGCGTCGGCGTAGGGGCGGCGCGCGACCAGGTACGAGGCCCAGGACGGGGCGGCGCAGATCTCGTTCAGGACCGCCCGGGCGGCGGCCTCGTCCAGGGCGTTGAACCGGGCGAGGCCCCGGGAGGCCGGTGTCGGAGAGCTCGCTGTCACATCAGGCAGCCAACCCCACCCGGCCGCTGGGCGTCAACAATTTGTTGAAGAATGGCCGGCCGGTGGGCCGTCCGCCCTGCCGAGAGGAAAGCGGAGCCACTGCCGCCACTCCACTCCGTCGTACGCCACCAGGTCGACCGCCTCGACCCGTTCGGTCAGCGGCAGGTGCGGGGCGAGCGCCGCCTCGATCAGGTCGTGCTGCCGCGCGTCACCGCTGTTGGCGACCGTGACATGGGGGTCGAGGTCACCGAACAGCCCGTCGTACGGGCGGTGTTCGGGCCAGTGCGCGGTGACGTCCGCGGTGAGGGCGCGCAGCGGGGCGTCCGGCTCGGGGCGCAGCCACAGGACGCCGGGGAAGCGGGCGCACCCGCTGAACCGCAGCGCGAACGGCGGGTGCGCCGCGAAGACGCGGGCGAGGGCGGCACGGGCGTCGCCGTCCACCCGCTCGCGGGGCAGGAAGGGGAACAGGACGGTCGCGTGGGCGGTGCCGCCGTGGCGGGCCGCGGTGTCCCAGACGCGCCGCCAGGGGGCGACCAGGCGGTCGAGGCCGGGCAGCGGGACGCTCAGCGAGGTGGTCCCGACGGCGACCGGCCAGCCCTCGTCCTCCTCGACGTCGACGCCGGCCTCGGCCTCGGCCTCGGCCTGACCGAGGGTGTCGCCGGCCGTGGGGGTGCGGGACACCCCGGGGGACGTGACGCGGCGCTGCATGGCGTTCACGATAGCGCCCGGCCTCCCCACCGCTGGGGGGAGGCCGGGCGACGGACCCGGAGCATGCCTCCGCCGGCTACGGCCGGCCTTCGCGGTGTTCGGCCAGGGTCCGCCGCGCGGGAAGGCCATGTCCGGGGCCGACGGGAGGACCGATGCACGACAAGCCACTGAGCAGGGTCACCGGGAGACTGCGGCGCCGCCTGCGGAACGAGGCGCACGACCCACCCGGCGACCCGGGCCCCGACGCGTTCGGGCTCGACCAGTACCTGGCCAACCGGTTCGAGGACGGCGCGCTGGCGCCCGAGGACGAGGCGCGGCTGGCCGAGGAGGTCGCCACGCTCCTCCCCAGGCGCTGGTCCCTGTCGCCGCGCGCCGAGGAGCGCCTGAGCCAGGTGAACGACCGTCTCGGGGGGTACCGCCAGGTGCTGGAGTGGCTGGACGGTCATCCCGGTCTGCCCCGCCTGACGGCCCGGCTCCTCGTCCTCACCGAGAACCTGGACCACTTCGGCGAGAACACCGCCGTCGTCGACGCGGTGCGCGCCCAGCGGGGCCGCTCGCCGCTCCCGGCCGCGCTGCGGGACGTGCTGCCGCCGGCCACCGACGAGGAGACCCTTCCCGACATCGCCCAGCGTCTGGAAGGGCTGCTCGGCGACCGCCGCCCCGAGGACGCGACACGGCTCGCCCTGGCCACGACCGAATGGCTGGGAGGCGTCGCCCGGGGGGCGGCGCCGGACTCCCCGGAGGTCACCGAGATGAGCGAGCTGATGTCCCATCTCCACACCGACATCGACCGGGCGGCCCCCACGGCCTGACGGCCTGGGACCTCAGCGATCCGCCTCGGGGGTCACGGCCGCTCCGTCCGGCGACGGCGGCGGCGGCGCAGGAGGTGCCGGGCGACGACCGCGGCGACCAGGACGCCGAGACCCGCCGGCACCCACCGCTGGTAGCGCGAGACGGCGGTGTAGATCTCGGTGATGTGGTCCCCGGCGGCGTAGGCGAGCGTGGCCCACAGGCCCACCCACAGGGCCGCGCCGAGGGCGTTGAAGGCGAGGAACCGGCGCCAGGGCATCCCGGTGGTGCCGGCGACGATCCCGTTGACCTGGCGCAGGCCGTCGACGAACCGGGCCACGGTGACGATCTTGCCCCCGTGACGGGCGAAGAAGGCCTCGGCCCTGGCGAACCGCTCCGGCGTCAGGAACACGTACCTGCCCCAGCGGTGGACCAGGGCGCGTCCTCCGTACCTGCCGATCAGGTAACCGATGTTGTCGCCCATGACGGCGGCCACGAACGCGATCAGCGCCACGGCGACGATGTCCAGCCGTCCCGCTCCCGCGAAGACGCCCGCGGCGATCAGGATCGCCTCGCCGGGGATGGGGACGCCGAAGTCCTCCACGAGGATCACGCCGGCGACGGCCCAGTAGCCGTAGTGGCCGAGCAGGGGTTCCAGATGCGCCAGGGGGCCCGGCAGGGGATGGGCCATGGCGTCATCGTAGGCGCGAGGGCGCCGCCCGCCCCGGAGCCGTGCGGGTGCGGGTGCGGTCGGTCGCGGTCGGTCGCGGTCGGTCGCGGTCGGTCGCGGTTGCGGCCGCGGGGGGCGGTTCAGCCGGCCGGGGGCCGGTCCGTCTCGTCGCCCCGGCGGCCTCGCTCCGGGGCCCGCTCCCCGTGCGCCCGGTTGAGGTAGTTGTAAACGGTGAACCGGCTGACGCCCAGCGCGCCCGCCACCGTCTCCACGCCGTGGCGGACGGCGAACGCGCCGCGGGCCTCAAGGGTGCGGACCACTTCCTGCTTGGCCCTGCGGTCGAGGGCGGCGAGCGGCCCGCCGGCGGTGCGCTCCATGGCGGCCAGCACGTGGTCCAGCGACTCGGCGAGCTGCGGCAGCCGGACGGCGACCGCCTCGGCTCCCTCCCAGCGCAGCACCACGTCGTCCGGGCCGGCCTCCTGCGGGGGCAGCAGCACGGCGCCCATGGCGTCGGCCAGTGGCCGGACCGCGTCGACGAACTGGTCCCGCGCACTCCCGGCGGCGCTCACCCGGCGTCCCCGTCGGCGGCGTCCACCACGTTGACCTGCAGCGTGACGCGGGACGCCCCGGCCCGCAGGGAGCGGCGCAGCACGGTGTCGACCGCGGCGAGCACGGCCTCGGCGTCGCCCTCGGCGGTGGTGCCGAAGGGGCCGACGTCGACGGATTCCAGCCCTTGGGCCCCTTCGACGGCCTCCCGGGCCGCGACCGCGTGGCCGGGGACCTCGTCGAGGTCGAACGGCTCGGTCGTGAACTCCACCCGCACACGCATTCCTGCCCCCAGAGCACCCTGAGTACCGGGCCGGACGTCCGCGCCCGGCCCGGCGGCGACTCTAACCGACGGCCGCCCGGCCGCCGCGGCCCGGCGGACCGGCGGTCAGGCGGCCCGGCGGCCGGTCAGATGCGGGAGAAGACCCCGCACTCGCCTCCGCCGCCGACGGCGCCGCTGCGGTCGTAGGGGTCGACGGTGGCTCCGTCCGACGGCGCGGCCTCGTGCGGGTCGGAGGGGAACTCGGGGTGCGCCCATCCGTCGGCGGCCCCGCAGCCCCCGTTGCTCCACTCGCTGTCGTACCGCTCGACCATGAGTTTTCCGGGGGTCGCCACGATGCGGTCGGGGTCGGGCATCTCCAGCTTCAGCACCCGACGCACCACGGCCCGCGTCACCTCGGTGGAGCCTTCGTCGGCCCGCGTCACCGGGTAGACGAAGGTGTAGTCGGCGGTGATGGAGAGGGCTCCGCGCTCGCCCTCCTCCAGCGTCGTCCGGCCGCGGGCGCGGACCCGGTCGCCGACGACGCGGGACTCGTCCGGGTCGAACCGGCTGAAGACGAGCAGCGGGTTGTCGTCCTCGCCCGGGTCGCTCAGCGACCTCCTCAGGTCCTCCAGGAGCTTGGGCTGGAGCGGGTCCAGGACGCCCAGCGCCGCCTTCGGCGCCGCCCCGCGCAGGGTGGCCGGGGCGATGTTGGCGTCGACCAGCAGGGTGCGGGTCCCCTCGAGGGCGCGCCCGACCTGTTGCCTCGAGAAGACGCCGGTCGCCTCGGCGGGAGGCATCACGATGCTCTGCGCGCCCTCCTGCCAGCGGGCGGCCGGGGACCCGGCGAACGGGTCCTCGAGGGTGGCGGCGCCGGGCGCCGCGCCCGGGGCGGCCGTGGGGGCGGCGGTCTCGGCGGGCAGCCTCCGGGCCGTGGCGGTGGCGTCCGTCCCCTGGTCGCCCCACGGGTATCCGGGGAGCAGGGACGGGTTGAGGGCGAGCACGGCCAGTCCGAGGACCACCACACCGGCCAGGGCGGCCTTGACACGACGGTGGCGGGCGGCACGCCGCCGGTACCGGCCCAGGTCGGTGGGGGTGCGCCATCCCTGTGGCAGTTCGCCCCGCGCCTCCTGCTCCCTGAGCCGCGCGGTGACCATCCGGGCGCGCGCCGTGGGCTCCTTCGGCGCGCCCGCCGCGGTCCCCTCGGCGCTCTCCCGCAGGAACCGGGCCAACTCCTCGTCGGACAGGTGCTCGGACACGGCCCTCCCCCTCCCTGGCCGCCTCCCGTTCGCGGCCGAAGATCCAGTGCGGCAGGTTAGGGCACGCGCGTCCGACCGGCGGCACGGGGTAGGCCGTTGGGCGGGACCGCGGACCGTCCGAGGTGCGCGGGCCGTCACCGCGCAGCAGCCTGGGGACATGAACCGACCGCACATCGTGGTGCATCCGCCGGGGCTCGACGGGTCCCGGCGGGTGACCGCCGACGACGAGGCCCTCGGGGTCGCCTCGCACCTGGACGACGTCCGCGAGATCCTCCGGCTCTCCGACCTCGACGCGGGGGACGTCGAGACCGGCGACCGGATCGACTGGCAGGGCGGAGGCCCTGGGCAGTGGCCCGGCCTGGAGGAGCATCACGACCTCGAATAACCTTCGCCCGTAAGGCCGTTGACGCTCTCAGGCGGCCGCGGCGCAACCTCAAATCAACCTCTGAGAACGCCTTCACCTCTTCAACAGACCTATGCCCGGGCCGCATTGTTGTGTCCACGAGGTCCGCCGGCACGGGGGCGGCGGACCTCGCTCCGGCCACGGGGGAGTCGGAGAAACGGGGGATACGCCATGGGGGAACGCGGCGAGGGCGACGGGGGACGTCCGCTCGACGCGTACCGCATCGCCGTGCTGCGCGGGGGCGACCGCGCGGCCGTGACGGTCGCGGTCGTGGCGCTGTACGGGCGCGGCCTGGTCGAGGCGGCGGAACCGGGGTTCCTGAGGAACACCGGTCCGCTGTCCGGCCGGGCCGCGCACCCGTTGGAGAAGGCGGTGCACGCCGCGCTGTACCGGCCGCTCACCTTGCTGGAGCTGACGGAACGCGCCCGGGTCCGGATGTGCGTGCGGACGCTGCGTTCGGCCCTGGTGGCCGAGGGTCTGCTGCACCGGCGCACGTACACCTCGACCCGTGCAGGCCGACGGCTCCTGCACGCGCTCGGTGCGGCCTTTGAGTCACCGGCCCACGCGACCGACCCGCCGGAGGAGCGCGACGCCCCGCGGGCGGTCGCCCTGCACGGTGACGCGGCCCTGCTCGCCCTGGTGCCGCACCTCGCCCGGGACGCGCGGCTGACCGGGCCGCCGGTCAGGCGTCAGGAGCTGCTGCCGGACGCCCCCGACGCCCCGGGCCGCCTCACCACCCGGATGTACCGCGAGCTCCACGACCGCGACGGCGAAGAACGCGGCGGGGACGGACGCGACGGCGACGGGCACGGCGCCGGAGGCGGAGGCGGGGGCGGCCACGACGCGGGCGGGCATCACGCGTGCGGCTCGGGATCCGGCTGCGGCGGCGGCTGGTGACCGCCGGGCGGCGGCCGTCGCACGGCTCGGATGCGCGAGCGCACGCCCTCCGCCGAACGCAAACCGACCGCCCTGCCCGGTATTCGGCGAAACATCGCCGAAAGGCCGTCAACGGACGGACAGGCGGCCCGCGCCGGGCGCACCATGGGAGTCCGACCGCATCACGTCCTGGAGTGACCATGTCCGAAAAGGTTCCGGTGCGTTGCCCGGCCTGCCGGCGGGAGCACGTCTACCGGGTACCGACGTTCCCCTGCGCCTGCGGCACCCCGGTGGCCCCCGCGCTGGACGTCTCGGGCGAACCGACCCAGCTGACCCGCCGGGTCTGGCACGAGAGCTGGGTGACCGTGCCCTGCCCCCGCTGCTCCCTGCGCAGCCAGTGGCCGTGGCCGGAACTGGGCTGTCCCTGCGGGGCCGTGCTGCGGCTCCCGCTGCTGGTTCCCGGGGACGCCGGCGGCCCCTCGGCGGCGCGGCCGGCCTTCCAGCCGGTGACCATCCGCACGCCCCTGGACGCGGTCACCGCGGCGGCGCTGTACCTGCGGTGGCTGGGTCACCCGGACGTGCGCCGGGCCGACCAGCGTCCGCCCTCCGGTGTCGCCCTCGCCGCGCGCGGGCTGATCGCCCACGTGGACCCGGGCCCGCGGGCGGCCTCGACCCGTGAGGTGGAGTGCCTGTGGCTGACCGCGATGAGCGAGTCGGCGCAGGGGGTCCACTTCTCGCTCGCCGGGTACGACCCGGCGGCCCTGGAGCTCGCCGAGCAACTGTCCACGCCGCTCTTCCTGCTGGACCGCACCGGCATGCCGCAGGCGGTCAACGACGCGGCGGACACGCTGGCCGAGGGCTGACCGCCCGGCCCGCCCCCACTCCTCGGGCCGCCGCCTGCCCGGAGAGCGCCCCGCGCTCCCCCGCCCTGCGCGAACGCCCCCGAAGGCACCCGGCCCCGCGCCGCCGCGGGGTCGTGCCGCCCCGCGGCGACTCCCGCCGCAGGGCCGGTATTTGACCGGACTCCGACCTTTCCTTTTCCCCATTTTCAATTACGCTCCGGCCGGACGACCGGAGTTTGCGCAGAACGCCCGGATACCTCCCGCCCGATTAGTGCCGCACGTTGCTTACCATTGACCAGAACACGACATTCGAGGGGAGCGGTGACCGTGCCATACGACGTCCAGGATCTCGCCGACCACCGCTCCGACCGGACGAACGAGCAGGTCATCGGACAGGAGGAGCTCTTCGCCGCGGCCCGGCGAAGACTCGCCCAGGGCGGTGGCGTGCTGCTCCACGGACCGGCCGGAATCGGCAAGTCGACGGCGCTGCGGGCACTGACCGCCGAATATGCCGGAAAGTCGCGGACGGTACTGCGCTGTTCGGCCACCGAGTCGGAATCCCACCTCCCCTTCCTGGCCATCGCCGACCTCCTCGGCCCCGTCCTGGACCGGGTCGCCGACCGCCTGCCGGACACCCAGCGTTCGGCGCTGGAGGCCGCCCTGACCGGGCACGGCGAGGCGGTGCTGCGGCCGGACGGCCACCACGGACTGGCCCTGCGCCTGGCGGTTCTGGCCGCCTTCCGCGCGCTGGCCGCCGACGGGCCGGTGCTGGTGGTCGCCGACGACCTGCAGTGGCTGGACCGGGCCAGCAGCGAACTGCTCGGCTTCGCCGCCCGCCGGATCAACGGCACCCGGGTGCGGATGCTCTGCGCGCTGCGCACCGGGACGCCCGGCGGGCCGGACGTGAACGACTGCCTGCGCGCGCTGCCGCACGACTCCGAGGCGCTGCGGGTCGCACCTCTGGACCGCGGGCAGATTTCCGCCCTGCTGGCCCGCCGCGGCCACCGGTCGCTGCCGCGTTCGACGGTGCGGGCCATCGGCGCGGCCAGTGCCGGCAACCCGATGTTCGCCCTGGAGCTCGGCCGCGCGCTGGCCGAGAGCCCCACGCCGCCCGGGCCGGGCGAGCCGCTGCCGGTGCCGACGTCCCTGCGCGCGCTGCTGCTGGGGCGGCTGGACCGGCTGCCCGCCGAGACCCGCCGGACGCTGCTGGTGGCCGCCGCCGGGGCGCGCCCGACCCTGGCGCTGCTGCACGCCGCCGGCCGGACGGACGCCGAGGCGGACGTCGCCCGCGCCTGCGCGCTGGGGGTGCTGATCGCCGATCCGGAGAACCACACGGTCCGCTTCACCCACCCGATGGTGCCCTCCGCGCTGTACGCCGCGGCCGACGGTCCCGAGCGGCGGGCCGTCCACGCGGCCCTGTCGCGGGTGGCCGTCGACCCCATCGACCGGGCCCGTCACCTGGCCCTGGCGACCGCGGGGGCCGACCCGGAGGTCGCCGCGCGGCTCTCCGAGGCGGCCGGCCTCGCCCGTGACCGGGGCGCCCCGTCGGTGGCCGCCTCGCTGGGACTGCTGGCCGCGCGGCACGCCCCTCCGGACGCCCGCCATTCCCCCGACGCCCACCGGCTGCGCGCCGCGGAGGACGCGCTGACCGCCGGCGAGACCGATCTGGCCCGCGACATCGCCCAGGACGTGCTCGGCCGGGCCACCGAGGCCGCCGAGCGGGTGCGGGCCTGGATGGTGGTGATCGACGCGGCGGGCCAGGCGCTGACCGAGGTCGACGCCGTCTTCCCGCAGGCCCTCGCCGACGCCGGGGACGATCCGCGGCTGCTCGGTCTGGTCCACCACCGGCTGGCCTGGCAGGCGCTGCTGGTGGAGGGGGACAGCGGCCGGGCCCGTCAGGAGGCGGCGCTCGCCGCCCGGCTCGCCGCGGCGGGCGGGGACCGGAACACCGAACTGCTCTCGCTGGCCTTCCAGGCCCACATGGAGGTGCTGCGCGGCCACCCGGACGCCCCCGCCACCATCCTGCGGGCGCTGGAGGCGCCGCAGGACGACGCGCTGGCCTACGACCACAACGGCGCCGGAGCGGTGCACTGCCGCTGGATGATGATGAGCGACCGGCTGGACGAGGCCCGGTCCACCGTCACGGCGTTGCTGCGGGGCGCGCGGCGGCGCGGCATGGTCGAGGCGGAGGTGCAGTACCTGCGGCTGCTCGCCGAGACCGAGTTGGCCTCGGGGCACTGCGGACGCGCGGTCGACCTCGCCCGGGAGTCGCTGCGGCTGGCCCGGGACACCGGGATCGGCGAGGCGGCGGCCGGCGCGCTGGCGGCCCACGCGGAGGCGTCCGGCGGCGACCCGGCGAGCGCCGCGGAACTGGCCGAGGAGGCGGTGCGCACGGCGGAACGGGACGGCGACCAGATCTTCCTGGCCCACGCCCTCGCCGCCCTGGGTCACGTCCGGCTGCTCAGGGGCGACGCTGCCGGGGCGGTGGAGGTGCTGAGCCGGGTGCGCGCCCTCGAGGCGGGCGTCGGCATCGACGACCCGGCCGACGGCCGCTGGCACGGCGACCTCGCGGAGGCGCTGGTGCGCACCGGTCGGCCGCAGGAGGCACGGCGGCTGGTGGACGAGACCCGCGCCCGCGCGGTCCGGCTGCGCCGGGAGGGCGTGCTCGCGGTGACGGACCGTGCGGAGGCGCTGGTGCGGATCGCCGAGGGCGACGCGGAGGGGGCGGAGTTCCTGCTGACGCGCTCACGGGAACGGCTGGCCCTGCTGGGACGGCGGCTCTCGGAAGGCCGCACGCTGCTGGCCCTGGCCGATCTGCTCGCCCGCACCGGGCGCGGCGGGGCGGGCCCGCGCGAGGAGGCGGGACGACTGTTCCGCCGGTGCCGGGCACTGCCGTGGCTGCGCCGGGTGGAGGCCATGGCGGCCGCGGACACCGCCGCGGCAGCCGCCGTGAGCGCCGTGGCGGGCCAGGGCGGCGGGCCGTCCGCCGGCCACGCGGGGCCCCCGGCCGCACTCCCGGGCGTCGCCGGCGGTCCGGCCGTGACGGCGGGCGGCGGGGTCGCGCTGCTGGAGGGACTCGCCGCGATGGAGCGGCAGGTCGCCGGGCTGGTCATGGAGGGCGCCACCAACCGGGAGATCGCGGGACGGCTGTACGTCAGCGTGAAGACGGTGGAGGCGACGCTCACGCGGGTCTACCGCAAACTCGGCATCCGCTCGCGCATCGACATCGTCCGCCTCACCGCCCACCACCCGGCCTCCGGCTGACGCCCCCTCACCCGGAGGCCGGGGGCCCGGCCCACCTCCGCGTCCGCTGCGCGTGCGCGCCGGACCACCGGATCCGGGACCGGATCAGAGCACGGCGAGCCGGTCCACCAGCAGCTCGATCCTGCGCGCGCTGTCCCCGGGCGGCAGCCGTCCCGCACGGGTGAGGGTCGCCAGCCCGTGCAGGGACGCCCAGAACACCTCGGTGAAAAGCGCCGGGTGCACGCCCTCCCCCGCGACCTCCCCGAGGGTCTCCAGCAGGGCGGCGAAGCCGTCCTTCAGGGGCTCGGGGGTGTCCTCCCGCGCGAACGCCAGGCCGCCGTCGAGCTGGAACATCGCGTCGTAGACCGCCGGGTTGCCCTCGGCGAAGCCGAGGTAGGCGCGCGCGAGGGCGGTGACCCGGGCGCGCGGGCCGTCCGCGGAGCGGGCCGCGGTCCGCAGCAGGGTCGCCATCTCGGCCGCGCCCGTCAGGGCGACGGCGCCGATGATCTCCCGTTTGCCGCGGAAGTGGCTGTAGAGGACGGGCTGGCTGTACTCGATGCGCTCGGCCAGCCGGCGGGTGGTGACCGCCTCCCAGCCCTGCTGCTCGGCGAGTTCACGGGCGGTGGCCACGATCAGGCGCTCGCGGGCAGCCCGCTCGCGCTCCTTGCGTTCCTGTACCGACATGCAGCGAATTCTAGCATCGCTAGACAACCGAGCGTTAGCAACGCTAGCGTTGCCCCATCAACTAGCGGCGCTAGATTCCGGAGATCCCAGGGGGTTCCCATGTTCAACGCACTCGAGATCGTCACCACCGTGATCGTCGGCGTGATGGTGGGGGTGGAGTTCTGCGTCGCGGTCTTCGTCAACCCGATCCTCGACGCCCTCCCCGGCGACGGCGCCCAGCGCGGCCGCAGCCACGGGGCCCGGCTGCTGGGCGCCGTGATGCCGTTCTGGTACCTCTCGTCGCTGGTCCTGGTCGTGGTCTGGTGGGCCGCCGGACGCGGCGAGGACGGCGCCCGACTCGTCGCCGCCGGCGGCGGGCTGCTGCTCGTCAGCGTGCTGATGTCCGTCCTGCTGCTCGTGCCGATCAACAACCGGAGCAAGGAGTGGACGGTCGGCGACCGGCCCGCCGACTGGAAGCAGCAGACGCGGCGCTGGGACCGCCTCCACCTCGTGCGCGTCGCCGTCATCGTCGGCGCCTTCGCCCTGCTGGTCACCGCCCTCGCCTGACGGGGCGGGCCGAGGGAGGGGAAACCCTCGGCCCGCCCCGCAGGGCAGTCCCTCATGTGCGCCGGGCGGGCATCCTCCTAGGCTGACCTTGTCCCCAACGGGCCGCAGACCGGGGGGCGTTGCGGACGACCACGAGCGACCCGCAGCGCCCCCCATCCACGTGTGGAAGGACTGTCACCTTCCTCCCTTCCGGTGCTTGCCGCGGCCGCTCTCGCCGCTGATGCCGCTCGTGTCGACGCCCGGCGCGGCATCCGTCCCCGTGGTCTCCATGCCCTCCGACTCGATCCGCTCCTTGCGGACGCGGCCGGTGACGGTACGGTTCTGGACCCGCTCCTCGGTGGTGAGCTTGACCCGCTCGACCGGGACCACCTCGGTCTCGATCACGGGCCGCTCGGCGTGGAGCGTCACCTCGAACTCCGCCTCCTTCAGCGGCTCGCCGGAGAGGGCCGAGGAACGGTTGGCGTCGGTGATCGGCTCACGGACGACGCGGACCTCCTCGTACCGCAGCGGAACGCTCTGCTGCACCTCTTCGGTGTCGACGTACTTGTGCAGCCTGGCGCGGCCGCTCTCCTGACGCTCGACCCGGACGTGCATGCGCTCCTCGGAACGCGTCATCGCGTTCTCGGCCGTCTCCTTGCCCAGGTCGGCGCCGGCGGCACCGGACCGCGAACGGGACTCGGCACCGGAGGCGCGCCCCTCGGCGCCGATGCCCCTGCCCTCGGCCGCGGTGCCCTGCGCGTAGGCCCTGCCGGACTCGTCGACGCCCTCGCCCTTGCGGCCACGTGCGGACGCCTTGCCGGCGATGCCTCCGGCCACACCCCCGGCCGCGCCGGCCGCGCCGGCCGTCCCCTTGTCCATGCCGCCACGACCGGACGTCGCGTCCTTGTCCTGGCCCGTGGACTGCTCCCAGGGTTCGTCCCACTTGACGCCGTAGTACTCGTACAGACGGTGCTCCTCCTCGCGGGAGAGGTGACCGCCGCTGTCGACCACGACGTCCGGGGCGTCCTTGACCTTGTCCTTGGTGTACGGCACCTCGAGGTGGTCCTCCACCAGCGAGGCGTCACGGATCGGGACGAACGTCTCGCTGCTTCCGAAGAGGCCGGTCTTGACGCTCACCCACTCCGGGCGGCCGGTCGCATCGTCGAGGAAGACGTGCTTGGCCTCGCCGATCTTCGTGCCCGTGCCGTCGTACACCGGATGGTCGAGGACGGCGGGGATCTGGTCTCGGGTGATCATTTCATCACCCTCCTTCCACACTCGGCTCGCCCAACGGGTAGACACGGACAAACAGTGTGAAACGGCCTTTCGGTCGCGAAGTCGTCGGAAATCGCGGTAAACGGCGGTCCTTCCATGCTTGACGCGGGACGGAAGGGGCACCCGCTTCGCACTGTGCGTACGAGCGATGACGGCGCGCACCCGCTCGCACCGGAGGCGGGGCGGCCGCGACGGATCCTGGTGACCGGGTGGTTCAGCTTCCTGTACGGGGAAGCCACCGCCGGGGACGTGCTGGCCCTGGACCGGGTGCGGGAGGTGCTGGACGGGGCGGACCTGCCGTACGACGTGGCGTGGAGCCCCGGTTTCCGGCCTCAAGAGCTCTCCCTGGACCGGGCCGACCCGCGCGACTACTCCCACCTGGTCTTCGTGTGCGGACCGCTGCACGGGCTCCAGATCGAGCAGCTGCACGAGCGGTACGCGGAGTGCGTGCGGGTGGCGGTGGGGGTGTCGGTGATCGACCCCTCCTCACCCGCGGCGCAGGGATTCCACCGGGTGCTGGCGCGGGACGCGTCCGGGGCGGCGGCGCCCGACCTGGCGGCCAGGGCCCCGGTCCCGGATCCGGTGCCGGTGGTCGGGGTGATCCTCACCCACGGTCAGCACGAGTACGGCGGGCGGCGGCTGCACGAGGCGGTGGCGGAGACGGTCACCGGCTGGCTCGCGGGCCTGGACTGCGCGCGGCTGGACCTGGAGACCCGGCTCGACTCCCGCGACTGGCGGCTTGCCGCGACGCCGGGGCAGCTGGAGTCGCTGCTGCGCAGGCTGGACCTGGTGGTCACCGACCGGCTGCACGGCCTGGTGCTGGGGCTCCGGTCGGGCGTCCCGGTGCTCGCGGTGGACCCCGTGGCGGGCGGCGCGAAGGTCGCCGCGCAGGGGCGGGTGTGGGGGTGGCCCGCGGTGGTGCCGGGCGAGCACGTCTGCGCCGGCGCCCTGGACCGCTGGCTCCACTGGTGCCTCTCCCCCGAGGGCCGCGCCGCGGCGGCCGGCGTCGCGGGTTCCACCGCCCGCGACCCCGCCGACACCCTGCTCGCGGCCCTCCACCACGAGGCGTGACGCCCCCGGAGCGGGAGGCGGACGAAGGACGCCCGCGCGGCGGCCGGCGCGGCGAGCGAGGGCGCACCCGGCCTCCCGTCCGGTGCGGTGGGCGTCGCAGGCACACCGCGGGTGGCACCGACGCGGGAGCCCGGTTCGCGGTGCGCCGACAGCAAGACGCCCGCTCGCCGTACGATGGGCGGGTGATCACCGGCCTCGGAACGCACCGCCGCCCCGCGGGGCGGCTGTTCGCCCTGCTGGTGCTCGCGGTCCTGGCCGGGTTGTTCGGCATGCACGCCCTCGCCCCCGGCGGCGGGCTCGACCGGCCGCGCTCCGAGTCGCACAGCATGCAGGCGGCCCACGGCGAGCAGGCGACCCACAGCGAGCAGGACGCCCGCGGCATGCAGGCGGCCCACTCCCCGGTGCGGACCGTCGACGCCGGACCCCACCAGGGTCACGGAGGGGGATCCGGCCACCTGAGCCACGCGGACGACACCTGTGCCGCCGCCGGGCCGGTGTCCGCGTACACCCCTCCCCCGCCCACCGGCGTCCCCGCCGTCCTCTCGGCCGCCCCACCGGCCCACCCCTCGGGCGCTCCCGCCTCGGCCCTGCCCGTCCGGGCTCCCCCGGATCTGACCGCACTGCAACTTCTGCGGATCTAGACGGTCCCGCACGGCACCGCGCACCCCTGGGCGCATACCCCCCGGGGGTCAGGTGCCGCGCTGCCACCCGTCATGCAACGGATCCACACGAACCAGGAGTCGCACCACCATGCCCGACAAGCGTTCCCTCGCCCTCCGCGCCGCCGCACTGCTCGCCGCCGGCGCCGCCGCTCTCGCCCTGACCGCCTGCGGCGGGGGCCGGAGCCACGACTCCGCCGGACACGGCGGCCACTCCCCCGCCACCGCGACGGCCTCCCCGGGACAGCCCAACGCCGCCGACGTCGCCTTCGCCACCGGGATGATCCCGCACCACCGGCAGGCGGTGGAGATGGCCGGCCTCGCCCCCGACCGGGCGGCGTCGGCCGAGGTGAAGCGCCTCGCCGCGGAGATCGAGAAGGCCCAGGACCCCGAGATCACCACCCTGTCCGGCTGGCTCGAGTCCTGGGGCGAGGACGTTCCCGCCGAAGGCGCCGCCGGCGGTCACGCCGCACACGGCGGCGGAGGGATGATGTCCGCCGAGGACATGGAGTCCCTTCGCGAGGCCTCCGGTCCGGCGTTCGACGAGGCGTTCCTGCGCATGATGATCGAGCACCACGAGGGCGCCGTCGCCATGGCGGGGACGGAGCGCGCGGACGGTTCCCATCCGCCGGCCCGGCGGATGGCGGCGGACATCATCGACGCGCAGTCGTCGGAGATCGCGCGGATGAAGGACCTCCTCGGCCGTAACTGACAGGCCCTCGGCACCTGTTGTCACCCGGTGGGGCGGGCGTCGCACATCGCGGCGCCCGCCCCACCGGCGTGACGCGAACCCGTTTTCCTGTCATCGCGGAATACCCCCGGGGGGTATATGGTTCCGGTGTGGGGGGCGCCGAGACACGGGCCCCACCCGACGACGAGGGGAGAACCGTCATGGAGCACACCGGACACCACTCCGGCGACGCCCACGGCCACACGGGGCACGGGGACCACGCGGGGCACGGGGACCACGCGGGGCACGGGGACCACCACAGGGTGCACGGGGGTCACGCGGGGCATCGGGCCGGGCCTGACGCCGGGCGGCACCACGCGGCCCGCGCGGGTGCGAGCTGGGCCATGGCGGCGAAGGCGACGCTGCACTGCCTCACCGGCTGCGCGGTGGGTGAGATCCTCGGCATGGTCATCGGCACGGCGCTGGCCTGGGGGAACGTGCCGACCATGGTCCTGGCGATCGGCCTGGCCTTCGTGTTCGGCTACTCCTTCACCCTGTTCGGGGTCCGCAGGGCCGGACTGGAGCTCAGGGCGGCGATCAAGGTGGCGCTGGCCGCCGACACGGTCTCCATCGCCGTGATGGAGCTGGTCGACAACGGCATCGTCGCGCTGACCCCCGGGGCGATGGACGCGCAGCTCTCGGACGGCCTGTTCTGGTCGGCGCTGCTGGGCGGATTCGCCGTGGCCTTCCTGGTCACCACTCCGGTGAACAAGTGGATGATCGGCCGCGGCAAGGGACACGCGGTCGTCCACGCCCACCACCACTGACCCGGGGCGGGCAGGGCGGACGGTGCGTCAGGCGGGGTCCGCCGGGTCCAGGTGGGCGGTGTCGCCCCAGCGGGTCGGGCGCAGGCGCCGCCCGTCGCCCTCCCAGTGCGCCACCGAGGCGTTCGGCACGGGCGGCAGCGACTCGGGCGAGGTGGCCCCGACGCCGGCGAGGACATGGCGCAGGGCGACCAGCACCCCGTCGTGCGCGACGACCAGGACGCGCCGTCCGGGTGCGGCCCGGCCCAGGTCGGTGACGAGCTGCCCGACGCGGACGGAGACGTCGGTGAACGCCTCACCGCCGGGCGGCCGGTAGTACCAGTCCCCCAGCAGCTCCCGGCGGGCCGCCTCCTCCGGGGCCCGGGCGCGCAGCGCGGTCGGAGGGTGCAGCTCGAAGACGCCCATCTCCCGGTCCCGCAGCCGGTCGTCCACCAGCACGTCGGGCGACGCGACACCGAGCTCGGCGGCGCGGGAGGTCATCAGCTCCCAGGTCTGCCGGGCTCGGAGGTAGGGGGAGCACACGACCAGCTCCGGGCCGGTTCCGGGGGGCATCCCGGCCAGCCAGGTCCCCAGGGCGAGGGCCTGCGCCACCCCCCGGCCGGTCAGCGGGACGTCCCGGTCGCGGCCGGGCACGGGCTCCGTGCGGTGCGCTGCCTCCGCCGCGGCGAAGGCCACGTTGGCCGTGCTCTGTCCGTGCCGCACGGCCCACAGACCGGCCAGGGCGCAGGGCGGCGCCGGGCCGCCCCGCGCCTTGGCGCCGCCCGCCGTCATCCCGTGTACTGCCGCGCCCGCGAGGCCCGTTGGGAGGCCTCCAGCAGGACGAGACGGGACTCGACCGCCGCCGGGAGCACCCGCCGCTCCCGCACCACCCACGGCAGCCCGGCCGCCGCCAGGGCGAAGCCGCGCAGCGACGCGGCGTCGCGCGGCACGGTCCGCGCCAGGTGCAGGGTGCGCCGCAGCGCCGCGCGCGCCGGACGCCGCAGCCAGGTGAACCACAGGGTGTTGCGGATGCCGTGCGTGCGCCGCAGCGTGGAGTCCCGCGCCACGGACGCCCGGTGGTGGATGGTGAGGGAGTCCGCGAAGACCAGCCACCACCCCGCCGCCGCGAGGTCCACGGCGAGCAGTTCCTCCTCGCCGCCGAGCCAGAGCCGCGGCGAGAACCCGCCGGCCGACCGGAACGCGTCGGTGCGCAGCACGGTCGCCGCCGCGAGGAACGAGCCCAGCGCGGGTCCGGGCAGCCAGTCGGGTCCCGGCAGGGGCGAGTCGCGCAGCTCGGCGACGATGGGGTCCTCGGCCCCTCCCGGCTCCACGAGGATCCGGGCGGTCACCGCGGCGACGCCCGGGAAGCGGTCCAGCAGGTCGGCGGCGTCGCGCAGCGAGCCGGGCTCCCACCAGGTGTCGTCGTCGCAGAACGCCACGTAGGGCGTGGTGACGTGTCGCACCGCCAGGTTGCGGCCCACGGCCCCGAGGTTGCGGCCCGGGCGCAGCAGCCGCACCTCGGGGTGGCGGCGCTCGACGGCGGCGGCGGTGCCGTCGGCCGAGGCGTTGTCGGTGACGATCACCCGTGGCCGCTCCGGCAGTTCCGCCAGCCGGTCGAGCGTGTACAGGAGTTCGTCGCGCCGGTTGTGCGTGATGATCACGACGCTGACGCGCGGGTCGGCTCCGGAAGGGTTCACGCGCGGGCCCCGTCCAGCAGCCGGGCGGCCCGTTCGACGTGCGGCGGCAGCGGTGCGCGGGCCCGCAGCGCGCCCGGCAGCCGCACCAGCGTGCCGCGCAGCGCGTGCCGGGCGGGGCCGCCGTGCCGTGCGTCGACGGCGAGTTCGCGGGTGCGGGCCAGGGCGAGCGGCAGCGGCCGGCGCAGCCAGGCGGTCAGCACCTCGTTGCGCCGCTGAAGGGCGGTGCGGTGCGGGCGGGGCGCGGTGGCGGGGTGGTGGCGGGCGACCACGTCGGGGCAGTAGGTCACGCCCCAGCCGCGGGCCGCGAGGTCGTAGGCGAGCAGGGTCTCCTCGGCCCCGAAGAAGAGCACCCGGTGGTAGCCGCCGGATTCCAGGTAGGCGGTGCGGCGGGTGACGGCGGCGCAGCCGAGGAAGCCGAGCACCTGGGTGCCGGGCAGGTCGGGGACCGCACCCAGCGGGGAGCCGGCGAGGACCTCGTTCATGGGGTCGTCGGCGCCCTCGAGGCCGACCAGGGTGCGGGCGGCGAGGAGCCCGAGCCGCGGGTGGGCCTCCATGCGGCGTGCGGCGGCGGTCAGCGCGCCGGGCTCCCACCAGGAGTCGTCGTCGCTGAAGGCCACGTAGGGGGTGTCGAGCAGTCGCACCCCGTGGGTGCGGGCGGTGGCGCCCTGGTTCTCGGCCAGGGCGACGGTCCTGACCTGCGGGAAGTCGCGGCCGATCATCTCCCGGGTACCGTCGCCGGAGGCGTTGTCGACCACGACGACGGGCGGGTTGTCGGGCAGCGCGAGCAGGCGGCGCAGGGTCCGGGCGAGGCTGACCCGCCGGTCACGGGTGGCGATCACCACGCCGACGGCGGGACCCGGGGCTTCGTCCGCTGCCGGAGTGGTCATGGCGTTCCGGTGCTCACGGTCGGTCCGGAGGGCGCGGTCGGTCCGGAGGGCGCGGCGGGGCCGGAAGGGGCGGCGGACCCCGACGGCCCGGCGGGTCCCGAGGGCCCGGCGGGTCCGCGACGTGTGCGCGGCCCGGCGCCCGCGGGGGAACCCCGGCCTGCGGCGGTGGGCCGTGCCGCCGCCTCCGCGGTGTCCCCGGCCCTCTCCCCCGGCAGCCGTCCGAAGGCGCGGAGGACCTCGTCCACGGTGATCCGCAGCAGGCCCGGGTCCGGGCGGCGGGCGTGCGGGTCGCCGGGCGGGCCCGGGTGCCACAGGACCTGGTGCCGGGGCCGGCGGGGCGGCCCCCAGCGGGCGGGCGGGGTGGGCCCGAAGAGGGTGACGGACGGCGTGCCGTGGGCGACGGCGAGGTGGGCGAGGCCGGTGTCGCCGCTGACGACGGCCCGGGCGGAGGCCACCAGCGCGGACAGCCGCCGCAGCGGCATCCCGCCGCCGAGCCGGTCGGGGCCGTCCAGCCCCGCGGCGTCGGCGACGGCGGACACCAGGTCCTCCTCCCCCGGTCCCCCGGTGACCACCACGCGGCGCCCCCGTTCCCGCAGCGCGGCCGCCACGGCGGCGAACCGCTCGACGGGCCAGCAGCGGGACGGCGAGCCGGCGCCGGGGTGCAGGACGACCGCGCCCGGCGCGGGGGAGGCGGCCTGGGGGCGGGGCAGCCGGTGGTCGGCGGGGTCGGCGTGGACGCCGTACCAGGCGAGCAGGCGGCACCAGCGGTCGCGTTCGTGTTCCTCGGCGTACCACGGGGGCCCTGCGACGCCGGGGGTGTCCGGGTGGGCGAAGGCGAACAGGCGGGCGGGCCGCAGCGCGGCCAGCAGGTCGTGACTGAGCGGGCCGTTGCCGTGCAGGTCGACGGCGAGGTCGGGCGGCGGCCCGGCCCAGTCGAGGGCGGCGGGTACGGCACGGCCCGGCGCGCAGGCCGGCAGCAGACGGTCGACGGCGCCCGACTCGTGTGCCAGAAAGCCGAGTTCGGCCGGCGCGGCGAGGGTGATCTCGGAGTCCGGGTGGGCCCGGCGCAGGCCGCGCAGCGCGGGGATCCCGGCCAGCAGGTCCCCGAGGCCCAGGGCGCGCAGCACCAGCACGCGGTGGCCGCTCACCGGGGGCCTCCCGCGTCCCGTGCGGCGGCGGCCCGGGCGGCGAGGCGGGTGGAGGACCGGCCGTCCAGGTAGGGCAGCAGGACGGCCTGGCCGCCCCACTCCTCGAGCAGGGCCGCCTCGGGCAGGTCGGCCCCGGCGTAGTCTCCGCCCTTGACCCACACGTCGGGACGGAGCCGGGCGAGGAGCTGTTCGGGGGTGTCCTCGTCGAAGACGGCGACCGCGTCGACGCAGGCCAGCGCCTTGAGCACGCGGACCCGGTCGGCGAGCGGGTTGACCGGGCGGCCGTCGCCCTTGCGGCGGCGCACCGAGGTGTCGGAGTTGACGCAGACGACGAGGCAGTCGCCGAGGCGGCGGGCCTCCTCGAGCAGACCGACGTGACCGGCGTGCAGCAGGTCGAAGCAGCCGCCCGCCGCGACCACGGTCCCGCCGGCCGCGCGGACCTTCCCGGCCAGGGCGCACGGGTCCTCGCTCCATGGCCCGACCGGGGGCACGGGGCGCGGGGCGCGGCCCCCCACGCGCGGAGCGGCTCCGTCCGCGTCCCCTCCCGCGGCACGCTCCGCCGTCCCGCCCGCGGCACGCCTCACCCTCCCCGGCACGGCACGCTCCGCCGTGCCTCCCGCGTCGGCGGGCGCCGCGGCGGCTTCCACGCCCGGGTCCGCGGTGTCGAAGCCGATCGCCCCCGCGGCGCCCGCGGCGACGAACTCGGTGGCGGCGGCGACCGCCCGGGCCACCGCCTCCTCGACCAGGGCCCCGTCCGCGAGGTGCCCGGCGGCGGTGGCGGCGAAGCGGTCGCCGGCGCCGCAGGGGTCGCCGGCGTGGGCGGTGGGCGCGGGGAAGAGCAGCGGGTTGTCGCCGTAGGACAGCAGGGCGCCTCGCGCGCCGAGGGTGACCACGACGGCGGCGGCCTGCCAGGCGCGGACGAGGGCGGCGGCTCCGCGGGAGACGGTGCGCAGGTCCTCCCCCGTGCCGCCCCCGGTGAACGTGCGGGCCTCGTTCTCGGCCGGGGTGACCAGCCGGGTCCCGGGGACGGGCGTGGCGCCGCTCGGGTGCGGGTCCCACACCTCGGGCGGCCGCTCGGCGAGGGTGTCGCGCAGCGCCTCGGCGGCTCCGCGGCCGTAGTCGGAGACCAGGACGGCGTGCGCGCGGCGGATCGCCTCCCGTGCCTCCTCGGTGGCGCCGGCCGCCCGGCCGTCGCCCCGGTCGACGCGGGCCACCGGCCGGTGCTGGGCGAGCAGCCGGGTCTTCTCCGGCAGCGGGCCGGTGACGGGCAGCGCGATCACCCGCACGGCCGGTTCCAGCAGCCGTCGCAGCCGGCGGGCGGCGGGGTCGTCGCCGAGCCCGGTGATCAGCGTGACCTGGCGGCCGTCCTGGGCGGCGAGGTACGCGGCGAGGGCAGCGCCGCCGGGGCGCAGCCGTTCGGCGCAGTCGGCGACCACCGGCACGGGGGCGTCGGGCGCCAGCCGGTCGGCGGTTCCGGCGAGGTCGCGGTCGAGCAGCGCGTCGCCGACGACGACCAGCGGGGCGCTCACCTTCTCACTCATGCCGGCGGCCTCCGCGCGGCAGGTCGTCGGGGGTGCGCCGGATCAGCCCGGCCTGCAGGGCGTGCGGGCCTCCGCCGGCGCCGCGGGCGGGCACGGTCGTGCGGCCCGGGGCGGCGTCGACGGCCCCGGCGGCCGCGGCGGCTCTGGCCGCCTCGGCGGCCTCGGTGCGGCGGCGGCCCTTGGCGCCCCAGCCGCGTTCCAGGGCGGCGTCGAACGCCTCGCACACCATGTGCACGGCGACCAGGTGCAGTTCCTGGACGGTGGCGGTGGACGGTGCCTCGACGGCGAGCACCTCGTCGGCGGCGGCGGCCAGCGGGTTGGGGGCCGGGCCGGTGAGCGCCCACACGTGAAGACCGGACTCGCGGGCGGCCTCGGCGGAGGCCAGCAGGTTGGCGCTGGCGCCGCTGGTGGACAGCAGCATCAGGATGTCGTCGTCGCGTCCGTGCGCGCGGACCTGGCGGGCGAACACCTCGTCGATGCCGTAGTCGTTGGCGATGGCTGTGGTGCTGGAGGTGTCGGCGTGCAGGGCGATCGCGGAGAACGGGGGCCGGTCGTCGCGGTAGCGGCCGACGAGTTCGGCGGTGAGGTGCTGTGCCTGGGCGGCGCTGCCGCCGTTGCCGGCGGCGAGCAGCCGTCCGCCGCCGGTGAGGACGGCGGCGAGCAGTTCGCCCCAGCGGTCGACGGTGTGCGGGGCCCGGGCGCGGAACTCGCCGAGGGCCTGGTCGAGGGCGTCGCAGTGACCGCCCGAGGCGGATACCGGTCGCATGTCCATCACGCCACCTCCGAGGAAGAGAGTTCGCGGCCGGCCGCCACCTGGCGGTAGACCTCTTCGACGCCGTCCGCGACGCGCCGCCAGGTGAAGCGGTCCAGCACGCGGGCCCGGCCCGCGGCGCCGTAGGCGCGGCGCAGGGCGTCGTCGTCGAGCAGTTCGCGGGCCGCCAGGGCCAGGGCCGCCGGGTCGTCGGGCGGGACGAGCCGGCCGGTGGTGCGGTCGGCGACGCTGTCGCGGTGTCCGCCGACGTCGGTGGCGAGCACCGGGACGCCGCAGGCCATCGCCTCCAGCGGGACGATGCCGAAGGGTTCGTAGGAGGGGGTGCACAGCACCAGGTCGGCGCTGCGCATCAGGGCGGGCATCCGGTCGCGGGAGACCGCGCCGAGCATCCGGAGGCGGTCGGCGACGCCGAGCTCCTCGGCGAGGGCGAGCAGCCGGGCCGCCTCGGGGACGGCGCCGGCGAGTTCCGGGGCGTTCTCGGTACGGCAGGCGAACGGGCCTCCCACCACGAGGAGTTCGGTGTCGGGGATCTCGGCGAGGGCCTGCACCGCCCGGTCGTAGCCCTTGCGCGGCACCAGGCGTCCGCAGGCCAGCAGCCGGCGCCGGTGCCGGCGGGCGGGCGCGCCGGCCAGGTCGGGACCGGGCCGGAACTCGGTGGTGTCGACCCCGCAGGGCACCACCGAGACCCGCTCGCCGGGCACGCCCATGGCGGCGAGTTCGGCGACCTCGTCGGAGCAGGTGGCGATCACCCGATCGCAGTCGCCGCCCAGCCTGCGCTCCAGCGACAGGCGCTGGACGGGGCTGGTGTCCAGGGCTCCCTGGTGCCGGCGCTTGACGGTGCCGAGGGCGTGGAAGGTCTGGACGACGGGGATGCCGTGCGGGCGGGCGCCGTCGCGGGCGGCCAGTCCGGACATCCAGAAGTGGGCGTGCACGGCGTCGGGCCGCTCGCGGGCCCACACCCGGTCCAGGTGTTCACCGAACTCCGGCATGTGGGCCAGGAGTTCGTCCTTGGGGATGGGCTCGGCCGGCCCGGCGGGCACGTGGTCGACGACGGTGCCTGCGGGCATCCGCACCCGGTCGGGCAGGCCGGGGTCGTCGCGGCGGGTGTGGACGGTGACGTCGTGGCCGCGCCGGGCCAGTTCCTCGGACAGGCGGGCCACGTACACGTTCTGGCCCCCGGCGTCGGGTCCGCCGAGCGCGGCGAGCGGGCTGGCGTGCTCGGACACCATGGCGATCCTCATCGGGTCACCTCCTTCAGCAGCCGTTCCCAGTCGTCGAGGAAGCGGGACAGCCCGTAGCGGGCGAGCGCGGCCGCGCGGGCACGTTCGCCGACGGCCCGGGCGTGGTCCGGGACGGCGACGAACTCCCTTACTGCGTCGGCCAGTACGTCGAGGCGGTTGGAGACGACTCCGGCGTCCTCGGGCACCGCCTCGGTCACCTCGGTGGTGGCGAGGGCGACCACCGGCATCCCCAGGTGCATGGCCTCCAGGAGGGAGAGGCCCAGGGAGGTCCAGCGGACGGGGTGCACGTAGACGCGGCGGCGGGCCATCTCGGCGTGCAGGTCGCGCTGGGCGAGTTCGTGGTCGCGGCAGCGTTCGGGGTCGACGCCGAGGGCGTCGGCGAGGCCGCGGGTGCCCATGCCGAAGACGTCGAGCGGGGCGGCGTGGGCCAGTTGCGGGAGCAGGTCGGTGCCGGTGGTCCGTCCGCGGCGCAGCGGTTCGTTGACGACCACGGCGGCGCGCGGGAGTTCGCCGGTCCACAGCGGTCCGGGGTCGACGATGCCGTGCTCGACGACCGTGGTCGGCGTGGAACCGGCGTCCCACATCAGGCGGTTGAAGTGGGTGACGTGGACGAGGGTGACTCCGGGGAGGTCGGCCGCGGGGTGGCGGGTGTCGGGGACGTCGCCGTCGGGGGCGTTGTGCTCCAGGTAGACCATGGGCGGCCGGCGGCCGAGCCACCGGTCCACCAGCTCGATCTCGTGCGGCCGTTGCACGACGACGAGGTCGATCCCGGCGTCCCGCAGGTCCCGCGGCGGCAGTTCGACCACGGAGTCCGGCCAGTCGAAGGTGCGGGCCCGGCCGAGCCCGTCCCGGCCCCTGTCGGGGGTGACGGGCACGACGTAGGTGTGCGGCCCCTGGACGAAGGCGGTCGTCCACGAGCCGTGCACGTGCCAGATCAGGATCCTCATCGCGACACCATCACTTTCTCCACCGCGGCGAGCACGTCGAGCCCGGTCACCGTGTTCAGGCAGGGGTGGCCGGGGAGCGGACAGGTGCGGGCTCTGCTGTCGGCGCAGGGCGCCTGCTGGTCGCCGAGCAGGAGGTGCGGGACGCCCCAGGGGCGCCAGCGTCCGGCGGGCACCACGGGGGCGAAGAGCGAGACCACGGGCGTGCCGACGGCGGCCGCGAGGTGGGCGGGTCCGGTGTTGCCGGTGACCACGGCCCGGGCACGGGAGAGCACGCCGGCCAGGGTGGGGGCGTCGGTGCGGCCGCCGAGGTCGAGGCCGTGGCGTCCGGCGACGCGGGCGGTCAGCTCGCGCTCGCCGGGCCCGCCGGTGACCAGCACCCGGTGTCCCGCGGCGGCCAGTTCGCGGACCGCCTCGGCGCAGCGCTCCGGGGCCCAGGCGCGGGCCGGGACGCTGGCCCCGGGGTGCAGGACGACGTAGGGCTCGGGTCCGGTGAGCGCGCTGGTCTCCGGGGGCGGCAGGACGGCGAGGCGCCCGTCGTCGTCCTCGGCGGGCGGGAAGCCGGCGGCCTCGGCCAGCCGCAGCGCGGCCTCGGCCTCGTGGTCGTGACCGGCGCGGTGGTGGCGGACGTCGAGCAGGGCGCCCGGGTAGTCCTCGCTGTCGGCGGCGATCCGGCCGACCCCGGCCAGGCGCAGCAGCAGGGCGGTGGGCAGCGGCGACTGGTGGAAGGAGGTGAGGATCAGCGCGCTGTCGGCGCCGAAGGCGGCGATCCGGTCGACGGTCCGCGCGATGTCGGCGCGGTCCACCGGCGGCGGCTCGAGGCCGACCCAGGGCGCGTCCCAGACGATCACCCGGTCCACGCCGGGCAGCAGCCGGGCGGCGCTCTCGCCGCGCGGGCCGCACAGCAGGGCCACCTCGTCGGCGCGGCGGGCGACCGCGCGGACGGCGGGCCCGGCGAGCAGCACGTCGCCGAAGCTGTCGAGCCGGACCACCAGGGCTCTCATGCGGGCCTCCCCGCCTCGACCGTCTGCCCGGCGCAGTCGAGGTAGGCGACCACCAGCCGGACCGCGCTCAGCAGGTCGGGGGCGACCGCGGGGGCGGTCTCGATCTCCTCGACGCGGGTGGCCGCCGTGGGCACCAGGACGGCGCGCGCCCCGGCCCGTCGTGCGGCCTCGACGTCGGCGCCGATGTCGCCGATCACCACGCAGCGTCCGGTGGGGACGCCGAGCCGGGCGGCGGCGGTCTCCACCATGCCGGGTGCGGGCTTGCGGCAGAGGCAGTCGTCCTCCGGGCCGTGCGGACAGATCTCCCACACGTCGAAGGGCCCGAGGAGCTTCTCCACCTGGGCGTTGACGGCGTCCACCTGGGCGCGGGTGAGCAGGCCGCGGGCGATCCCGGACTGGTTGCTGATCACCCCGACGGGCAGTCCGCGTCCGCGCAGCAGGGCCAGTGCCTCGACGGCGCCGGGCATCGGGCGGACCCGGTCCGGGTCGCCGTTGTAGGGGACGTCCTCGACGAGGGTGCCGTCACGGTCGAAGAGGACGGCGGTCGCGGGGGTCACGGGCCGGCCACCTCCTGCCAGGGCCGGGCGTCGCGGTGCCGCCACAGGCCGGCCAGCCGGTGGCGTACGGCGGCGGGCGGGATGAGGACGCTGGTGACCAGCATGGTGACCACCTCGTCGCGGGTGCGCGGCCCGGGCGCGATGCGCGCCCAGGCGAACTCGGCGGTGCCCAGCGCCCAGCCGAGGGCGGACAGCGAGGCGGCCTTCGGGCGTCCGGCGGCGGCGAGCAGGCAGGCCGCCGCGCCGGCCGCGGTGACCGCCAGGTGGCGGCGGATCCGGCCGCGCGGGGCGGCCGCCTGCTTCCACCAGTCGGCGCCGTGCAGCCGCAGCATCAGCGCGTCGTCGGCGTTGCCGCGCTGCCGGCGCAGCGAGACCCAGCGGTCGGCGGGGCGCACCGGATGGCGGGTGGTGCGCCGGCCGCGGCGGATCTGCCAGCCGGCGTCCAGGACGCGCAGCGCGAGGTCGGCGTCCTCGCGGAAGGCGCGGGGGAAGCGTTCGTCGAACCCGCCGACCTGCTTGAGGGCTTCGGCGCGGTAGACCATGTCGGCGGTGATCCACAGGGCCTGGGCGAGTGAGGCGGTGGCGCGCTCCCAGTCGGTGGGGCGGCGTTCGCCGGGCAGCGGAACGGCGATCACGCCCTGGATGCCGCCGGTGTCGGGCTCGGCGGTGGCCAGGTCCTCGGTGATCTGGTCGCACCAGTGGGGCCCGACCTGGACGTCGTCGTCGAGGAACGCGATCCACGGGGCGGCGGCCGCCCGGGCGCCGGTGTTGCGGGCCGCGGCCGGTCCCCGGCCGCCGCCGCGCAGCACGGTGGTGCGGGCCCTGAGGTCGCCGAGGACGGACAGTGGGTGCTCGAGCGCGGCGTCGTCGTCGGCGACCGTCCCCGGGCGGTCGTCGACCAGGACGATCTCGGCCGGCTTGGGCCCGTGGGCGGCGACCAGGGAGGCCAGGCAGTCGGCGAGGGTGTCGCGGACCAGGGTCGGGATCACCACCGCGTAGCCGGGCTCCTCGGCGGGCCCGGTCCCGGTCCCGGGCGTCTCGGCGGGGCCCGTCATGCGAACATCCCGGCGCGGCGGACGGCGTAGGGGCCGATGGCCAGCAGGTCGACGGGCGCGGAGCCGAAGCACTCCAGGGCGTCGCGCGGGTCGTCGACCATGGGCCGGCCGGCCGTGTTGAGGCTGGTGTTGACCACCACCGGCAGGCCGGTGCGCCGTTCGAAGGCGTGCAGCATGCGGGCCACCAGGGGCTCCCGGCGTTCCTCGACGGTCTGGATGCGGGCGGTGCCGTCGACGTGGACGACGGCCGGGATGCGGTCGCGCCAGGCCTCGGCGACCTCGTGCACGAACAGCATGTAGGGGCTGGGCAGCTGCCCGGTGAAGATCTCGGCGGCCCGGTCGGCGACGACCATCGGGGCCACGGGACGGAACTCCTCGCGGCCCTTGACCCTGTTGAGGCGTTCGAGGTTCTCCGCGCGGCCGGGGTGGGCCATCAGGGAGCGGTGGCCGAGCGCGCGGGGGCCGTACTCGCTGCGGCCCTGGAACCAGGCGACGACGCCGTCGCGGGCCAGTTCCTCGGCGACCGTCTCGGCGATGTCCGCGGGCTCCTCGAAGGGGACGGCCGCCTCCTGGAGGATCGCCCGCAGCTCGTCGTCGGTCCAGCCGCGGCCGAGGTCGGCGCCGGGCATCGGCTCGGGGTGGTCGCTGAGGTGCAGGGCGCCGCCGAGGGCGGTCCCGGCGTCGCCGGCCGCGGGCTGCACCCAGACGTTCCGGAACGGCCCCATCGCGGCGATCTTCGCGTTGGCCACGCAGTTGAGGGCGACGCCGCCGGCCAGCGTGAGCGACTCGCCGCCGCCGGCGCTGTGCAGCCAGTGGACCAGTTCCAGCATGACCTCCTCCAGCACCGCCTGGGCACTGGCCGCGAGGTCGGCGTGGTCCTGGGTCCACGGCTCGTGCTTGCCGCGCTGCGGGGCGTAGGCCGACCAGTCGACGCCGTGGGCGCGGAAACCGCCGTCGCCGGTGGCGTGGACGTGTTCGCGCAGCTGCTTGTGGAAGCGCGGCTTCCCGTGGGAGGCGAGCGCCATCACCTTGAACTCGTCGCTGCTGCGCAGGAAGCCGAGGTGGGCGGTGAGCTCCTCGTAGACCAGGCCGAGGGAGTGCGGCAGCGCCTGGGTGGCCAGGACGTCCAGCTTGCCCTCGGTGTAGCGCCCGGCCAGGTGGGAGGAGGACTCGCCGCGGCCGTCGAGGACCAGCACGGCGCTGTCCGGGAACGGCGAGGCGGGCCCCGCGGAGGCGGCGTGCGCCACGTGGTGCGGGACGAAGACGACCCGGTCGGGGTCGAGGCCGGGCAGCGCCTCGGCGAGGAACTCCGGTGCGCGGCGGGCGTACTCGAGGCGCAGCGGGTCCCACGGGTCGTCCAGGCCCATCCGGTCCGCCGGGCGGGCCAGCCGGGGGTCGAACGAGTAGGCGACCGCGTCCAGTTCCTCGGGGCGGACGCCGGCGTGCTCCAGGCACCAGCGGGCCGACAGCTCGGGAAGCTCCCAGGCGGAGAAGGGGACCGGGCGCTTGCCGTGCTTGCGTCGGCTGAAGCGTTCCTCCTCGGCCGCGGCGACCGTGCGGCCGTCGACCACCAGGGCGGCGGCGGGGTCGTGGAAGAGGGCGTTGATGCCAAGGATGCGCATGGAGTGCTCCGTCCCGGACGTGGCGTCGGGGTCTGGCGGTCTGAGCGGTCTGTGCGGGTCACGCGGTTCGTGCGGGTCATGCGGTTCGTGCGCCGGGCCGTGGTGGCGGGCCCGGTCGGCCCCGCGTCGCACCGGCGGGGCGGGTGGGCGGGTGCCGAATCGGTGGGCGGCGAAACCCGGCGCGGACCGCTGTCACCCGGTTGGCGCGCCCACCGCGCGGACGGCCGTCCGTGGTGCGCACGGCGGCCGCCGGCATGGGTGGGCTCAGGCCGCCTGGGCCGTTCCGGCGAACCAGCCGATGGTCTCCCGGAGCCCGTCGCTCCAGCCGGTGCGCGGCTGCCAGCCGAGGCGTTCGCGGGCCAGCGTGGTGTCGGGCCGGCGCCGCCCCGGGTCGTCCACCGGGCGGTCGACGAAACGGATCCGCGAGCCGGAGCCGGTCAGCTCGATCACCCGGCGGGCCAGCTCCAGCATGGTGATCTCCTCGGAGCCGCCGATGTTCATCGGTCCGCTCTCCTCCGACGCGGCCAGGGCGAGCACGCCCTCGACGGTGTCGTCGACGTAGCACAGCGAGCGGGTCTGCCCGCCGTCGCCGGCCACCGTGAGCGGCATGCCGTCCAGCGCCTGGGAGATGAAGGTGGGGACCGCGCGGCCGTCCCCGGTCCGCATCCGCGGGCCGTAGGTGTTGAAGATCCGCACGATTCCCGCGGCGGTGCGGTTCACCTGGCGGTGGGCGGTGGTGAGCGCCTCGGCGAACCGCTTGGACTCGTCGTACACGCTGCGCGGGCCGACGGGGTTGACGTTGCCCCAGTACGCCTCGTGCTGCGGGTGTTCCAGGGGGTCGCCGTAGACCTCGGAGGTCGAGGCCAGCAGGAAGCGGGCCTCGTCGACGCCCGCCCGCTCCAGCGCGTGGCGCGTGCCGGTGGAGCCGACCTCCAGGGTCTGCAGCGGCAGCCGCAGGTAGTCGGCGGGCGAGGCCGGGCAGGCGAAGTGCAGCACCAGGTCGAACCGGCCCGGCAGGTCGGCCAGCAGGCCCGGTTCGGTGACGTCTCCCTGGACGAAGGTGAACCCGCTGCCCTGCTCCAGGTCCAGCACGTTGGCGCGGGAACCGGTGCAGAGGTTGTCCACGCAGACCACCTCGGTGCCCTCGGACACGAGCCGGGCACAGAGATGGGATCCCACGAATCCGGCGCCACCGGTGACCAGGGCGCGTCGCCAGGGGCGTCGGGGTCGGCCGAACCAGTTGGGGCGGCTCATACGCCTCTCCTTCCTCTCGCCTGCGGCGGGGAACTGCGCACCGCGAGTACCCGCTTCGGGCGGCGCATGTCGAAGGCTCACCCGGTTGGGCGAATGCCGGGGTCGGGGGGCAGTGGTTCTCTACCATCGGCGGATGGCCGAATTCCTGATCGAGCGCACGGTGCCGCTGCCCCTCGACGAGGCGTGGCGGCGGGTGACGGACTGGCCCCGGCACGGGAAGGCGGTCCCCTTCACCCGGGTGACGGCGGACGACCGGTTCGTGCGGGCCCGGACGGGGGTGGGGCCGGTGGGGTTCCTCGACCTGATGGAGATCACCGTCTGGGACCCGCCGGCGGCGGGTGCCGGCGGCCGCTGCCGGCTGGAGAAGCGCGGCCGGGTGGTGCTGGGCTGGGCCGAACTGGAGGTCCGGCCGGGGCCCGGCGGCCGGGCCCACGTGGTGTGGCGCGAGGACGTCCGGCTGCGGTTCCTGCCGGGCCTCTTCGACGGCGTGCTGCGCGCCGCCGGGCGGCACCTGTTCGGCCGCGCCCTCAACCGGCTGCTGCGGTGGGAGTGACGCCGCCCGGGCGCGCGTGGGGTGCGGGGCGCGCAGGCGCCGCGTTGACTGGTCCGGGACCCCCTGGCACCCGGCGCCCGCGACCCGCCCGAGGAGAACGTGAGCACTTCCCCGGACTCGACCCCCGCACCCGCCCGCACGACGGCCCCGCCCGCCGCCGGCACCGCGGAGACGGCGCTGCGGCAGACCCTGCTGAGCCGGGGTTACCTGCGGCTGCTCCTGCTGTCCGCGCTGCTGGGCGTGCCGGTCGCCCTGGCCTGCTTCTTCTTCGTCGCGCTCCAGCACGAGCTCCAGCACTGGGTGTGGACCTCGCTGCCCGAGGCCCTCGGGCATCCGGCTCCGCCCTGGTGGTGGCCGCTGCCCGCGCTGCTGCTGGCCGGACTGATCGTGGCGCCGGTCGTGACCCGGCTGCCGGGGCGCGGCGGCCATCTGCCGGTGAACGGTCTCGGCGGCCCTCCCGTCGGTCCGGCGGCGCTGCCGGGCGTCGTGCTGGCCGCGCTGCTCACCCTCCCGCTGGGCGTGGTCCTCGGGCCGGAGGCCCCGCTGATGGCGGTCGGCAGCGGACTGGCGCTGCTGGCGCTGCGCCTGCGGAAGGGGACGGACGATCCGCAGGCCGCGGCGGTGGTGGCCAACACCGGCTCCACGGCGGCCATCTCCACCATCCTCGGCGGGCCGGTCGTGGCCGCCGTGCTGGTGGTGGAGGCGGCGGGCGTCGGCGGCGCCCGGCTGGTGGCGCTGCTGCTGCCCTGCCTGACGGCGAGCGCGACGGGCGCGCTGGTCTTCACCGGCTTCGGCAGCTGGACGGGCCTGTCGATCGGCGCCCTGACCCTGCCGTCGTCGGCCCTGCCCCGGGTGGGTCCGGACGCGGGCGACTTCCTGTGGGGCCTGCCGCTGGCCGCGCTGATCGCGGTGGTGATCACTCTCGCCCGGCGGCTGGGCCGGCGCGCCGCCGCCTGGAACGGAAGCGCCCACGGGGCCCCCGCGGCCTGGCGGGTGGTCGCCTGCGCCGTGGCGGTCGGCGTCTGCGTCGCCGCCTACGCGCTGGTCACCGGGCGCTCGCCGGCCGAGGCCGCGCTCTCCGGACAGGCCACGCTCGCCCAGCTCGCCGGCCGTCCGCACGCCTGGCCGGTCGCGGCGCTGCTCGCGCTGGTGCTCTTCAAGGGGCTGGCCTGGGGCATCAGCCTCGGCAGCCTGCGCGGCGGCCCGATCTTCCCGTCGGTCCTGCTGGGCGCGAGCGCCGGCATCGCCTGCTCCGGGCTGCCGGGGCTGGGCATCACACCGGCGCTGGCCCTGGGCATCGCGGCGGCGGCGACCGCGGTCACCGGGCTCCCGCTGACCAGTTCGGTGCTGGCAGTACTGCTCCTGGGGCGGGCGGCGTACGACCAGACGCCGCTGATCGTACTGGCGGCGGTGGTGTCGGTGGTCGTCACCCAGGCGCTGGGGCGGACGACCGGGAATGGATCGGGAGCTCACCGCCCCTGAGGGGCACGCCGGTGCCTCCCCGGCGGCAGGCGACGATCTCGGCCGCGATGGACAGGGCCGTCTCCTCGGGGGTGCGGGCGCCGAGGTCGAGGCCGATGGGGGACCGCAGGCGGGCCAGTGCCTGCTCGTCCACGCCTTCCTCGCGCAGGCGCGCCAGGCGGTCCAGGTGGGTGCGGCGGGAGCCCATCGCGCCGACGTAGGCGACGTCCAGGCCGAGCGCCGCGGTCAGCAGCGGCACGTCGAACTTGGGGTCGTGGGTGAGCACGCACAGGGCGGTGCGGGCGTCCACGACGGTGTTCTCCAGATAGCGGTGGGGCCAGTCGACGACCACCTCGTCCGCCTCGGGAAAGCGGCTCACGGTGGCGAAGACGGGGCGGGCGTCGCAGACGGTGACGTGGAAGCCGAGGAACCGGCCCGCGCGCACCAGGGCGGCCGCGAAGTCGACCGCGCCGAAGACGATCATCCGGGGCGGCGTCGCCGAGGTCTCCACCAGCAACGAGAGCGGTGCTCCGCACCGCGAGCCCTGCTCTCCGATCTCGATGAGGGAGGCGTCGCGCCCGGCGTCCAGCAGGGCCTCGGCCTGCTCGGCGACGGTCCGGTCGAGGTCGCTCCCCCGGCCGAAGCCGCCGGAGACGGCGCCGTCCGCGCCGACGAGCAGGGCGCGGCCGAGCAGTTCGGCGGGACCTTCCACGATCCGCGCCACGGCGGCCGGCTCGCGCCGCCGCGCCGCGGCGACGGCGGCCGCGTACACCGGGCGCACCGCGTCGCCCACGCGCACCGGGACGACGAGCACCTCGACGGTCCCGCCGCAGGTCAGACCGACCGCGATCCCGTCGGCGTCCGCGTAGCCGAAGCTCTCGCGCACCGTGCGGCCGTCCTCCAGCGCCCGCAGGCACAGCTCGTGGACGGCGCCCTCGACGCAGCCGCCGGAGACCGATCCGACCGCCTCGCCGTCCCGGTCCACGGCCAGCGCCGCCCCGGGGAGCCGGGGGGCGCTGCCGCCCACGGCGACCACGGTGGCGACGGCGAAGTCACGGCCCTGGCCGATCCAGCCGTGCAGTTCCCGCGCGATGTCCAGCATGGCCGCTCTCCTTTCCGCCGGGCGGACGTCTACCCGTCCGTGAGGTGTTCCGGCCGGACCGGCGCCCGCCGCAGGTCGAGGCCGGTCGCGGCGCGCACCGCGGCCAGGATCGCCGGCGTCGAGGACAGGGTGGGCGCCTCGCCCGCCCCGCGCAGCCCGTAGGGGGCGTTGGCGTCGGCCAGTTCCAGCACCTCCACCGGCATCGGCGGGGTGTCGAGGATGGTGGGGATGAGGTAGTCGGTGAAGGAGGGGTTGCGGACCAGTCCGGTGGCCCGGTCGACCACGATCTCCTCCATCAGCGCCACCCCCAGCCCTTGGGTGCTGCCGCCCTGGATCTGGCCGACCACGGCGAGCGGGTTGACGGCCTTGCCCACGTCCTGGGCGCAGGCCAGCTCCACCACCTTGACCAGTCCGAGTTCGACGTCGACGTCAACCACGGCGCGGTGCGCGGCGAAGGAGTACTGGACGTGGCCGTCGCCCTGCCCGGTGTGCCGGTGGAACGGCTCGGTGGGCCGGTGGCGCCACTCGGTCTCCACCTCGACCACCTCGTCACCGAGGATCTCCGCCAGGGTGGCCAGCGCGGTGCCGTCTGCGGCGACCACCTCGCCGCCCTCCAGCCGCAGCCCGTCCGTGGACCCGTCGGACGCCCAGCCGGGCCGCGTGGTGCCGAACCGTGCCAGGCCGAGCTCGAACACCTTCTCGCGCACCAGCTCGCAGGCCCGCTTCACGGCGCCGCCGGTGACGTAGGTCTGCCGGGACGCGGAGGTGGATCCGGCGCTGCCGACCCGGGTGTCGGCCGGGTGGATGGTGACCTGGGAGACGCCCAGCTCGGTGCGCGCTATCTGGGCGTGGACGGTGACGCCGCCCTGGCCGACCTCGGCCATCGCGGTGTGCACCGAGGCGACCGCCTCGCCCCCGGCGGCCTCCAGCCGCACCCGGGCCGTGGAGTAGTCGTCGAAGCCCTCGGAGAAGCCGACGTTCTTGATGCCGACGGCGTAGCCGACGCCGCGCACCACCCCTTCGCCGTGACTGGTGTTGGACAGTCCGCCGGGCAGCGCCCGCACGTCGACCGGGCCCGCCCCGGTCTCCCAGGGCCGCTCCTCGGGCAGCGGCAGTTCCTTGACCCTGCGCAGCAGTTCGGCCACCGGCGCGGGCGAGTCGACGACCTGTCCGGTGGGCATCACCGAGCCCTGGGTCATGGCGTTGCGCTGCCGGAACTCGACCCGGTCCATGCCGATCGCGTCGGCGAGGCGGTCCATCTGCGCCTCGTAGGCGAAGCACGCCTGCACGGCGCCGAAGCCCCGCATCGCGCCGCAGGGCGGGTTGTTGGTGTAGAGGGCGAGCGCCTCGACCTCCACGGCGTCCACCTCGTAGGGCCCGACGCCCAGCGAGGCCGCGTTGCCGACCACGGCCGGGGAGGAGGAGGCGTAGGCGCCGCCGTCGAGCACGATCCGCGCGCGGACGTGGGTGAGCCTGCCGTCCTTGGTGGCGCCGTGCTCGTAGACCAGCCGGGCCGGGTGGCGGTGGACGTGGCCGAAGAAGGACTCGTACCGGTTGAAGACCATCTTCACCGGGAGTCCGGTGCGCAGGGCGAGCAGGCAGGCGTGGATCTGCATGGACAGGTCCTCGCGCCCGCCGAACGCGCCGCCGACGCCGGCCAGGGTCATCCGCACCTTGTCCTCGGGCAGGCCGAGGACGGGCGCGATCTGCCGGAGGTCGGCGTGCAGCCACTGTGTGGCCACGTACAGGTCGACGCCGCCGTCCTCCGCGGGGACGGCCATGCCCGACTCGGGGCCGAGGAAGGCCTGGTCCTGCATCCCGAACTCGTACTCGCCGCGGACGGTGAAGTCGGCGCGGGCGGCGGCCTGTTCGACGTCGCCGCGGACGATCGGCTGGCGGTGCACGACGTTGGGGTGCGGGACGTGCGGGGCGTGGTGGTCGGTGCGGTCCTCGTGGATCAGCACCGCGTCGGGCGCGGTGGCGCTCTCCTCGTCGGTGATCAGCGGGAGTTCGCGGTACTCGACCTTGATCTTCGCCGCGGCGCGGCGGGCGATCTCGGGGTGGTCGGCGGCGACGGCCGCGACCGGCTCGCCGTGGTGGCGGATCCGGCGGTGGGCGAGGACGGGGGTGTCCTGGATCTCCAGCCCGTAGTGCCGCACCTCGGTGGGCAGGTCGTCGTAGGTGAGCACGGCGTGCACGCCGGGGGTGGCCAGCGCCTCGGAGACGTCCACGGAGAGGATCTCGGCGTGGGCCACCGTGGAGCGCAGCAGGTGCCCCCACAGCATGTGCTCGTGCCACAGGTCGGAGGAGAAGGCGAACTCCCCGGTGACCTTGAGGATTCCGTCGGGCCGCAGCACCGACTCGCCGACGCCGCCCGCGTTGCCGGAGCGCCGGGCGAAGCGGGTGGGCAGCCCGGCCAGCGGGCCGCGCGGCCCGAGCTCCGAGCGCACCCCCGGGATGACGGGCGCCGGACCCCGGCCGGTGAGGCCGGTCGTGCCGCGCGGGTCGGTGCTGTCGCTCATGCCCGGTCCCCTTCCGGCTCGGCGGAGCGCCGGGCGGCGGCCAGCCGGACCGCGTCCATGATCTTCTCGTACCCGGTGCAGCGGCACAGGTTGCCCGAGAGCGCCTCGCGGATGTCCGCGTCGGCGGGTTTCGGGTTCCGGTCCAGCAGGTCGTCGGCGGCGACCAGCAGCCCCGGCGTGCAGAAGCCGCACTGGACCGCCCCGGCGTCGACGAACGCCCGCTGCACGGTGGACAGTTCACCCTCCGGCGCGAGGCCCTCGACGGTGACCACCTCGCACCCCTCGGCCTGTCCGGCGGCGACCAGGCAGGCGCAGACCGGCACCCCGTCCAGGCGGACGGTGCAGGAGCCGCACTCGCCCTGTTCGCAGGCGTTCTTGGAGCCGGGCAGCCCGAGCCGCTCGCGCAGCACGTAGAGCAGCGACTCGCCCTCCCAGACGTCGTCGGCCTCCCGGGGGCGGCCGTTGACCGTCATCCGGACGCGCATCATGCGGCTCCCTCCGTGGCGCGGGCGCTCCCGCGGTACTCCTCCCAGGCCCAGCCCAGGGTGCGGCGGGCCAGCACGCCCACCGCGCGGCGGCGGTAGGCGGCGGTGCCGCGGACGTCGTCGATGGGTGAACAGGCGGCGGCGCACAGGTCGGCGAAGTGCCGCGCGGCCGCGGGCGGGATCACGCGCCCGCTCTCCCAGCAGCGTTCCTCCTCCAGCACCCCGCAGAGGAACTCCTCGGCCTCGCGGGCGCGCACGGGGGTGGGGGCGGCGGAGCCGATGCCGGTGCGCACGGAGCGGGTGTGCGGGTGCAGCGCCAGGCCGAAGGCGCACACGGCGATGACCATGGCGTTGCGGGTGCCCACCTTGGCGTACTGCTGCGGGCCGTCCGCCCGCCGTACGCGGACCGCGCGGATCAGCTCGTCGGGGGCGAGCGCGTTGCGCTTGGGCCCCAGGTAGAAGTCGTCGATCGGGATCAGGCGGGTGCCGCGGGCGGAGACGGCCTCGACCTCGGCGCCGGCCGCGAGCAGGGCCGGGTGCGCGTCGCCGGCCGGGGAGGCGGTGCCCAGGTTGCCGCCGACGCCGCCGCGGTTGCGGATCTGCGGGGAGGCCACGGTGTGCGAGGCGAGCGCGAGGCCGGGCAGCTCCGGCCGCAGCCCTTCCATGATCCGCGTGTAGGAGACGCCGGCGCCCAGCCGGACGGCGTCCCCGTCGGTCTCCCACTCCGTCAGCTCGGCGATCCGGCCCAGGTCGAGCAGCCGCTCGGGGCGGCGGTGGCCGAAGTTCAGCTCGACCATGAGGTCGGTCCCGCCGGCGAGGGGCACGGCGTCGGGGTACTCGGCCTTCGCCGCGAGCGCCTCCTCCCAGCCGGCCGGTCGTAGGAATTCCATGCCTGGGCCGCTCCTCCTGGACTGCGGGTCCACGCCCCGTGGCGCGAAGGGGTGGTCCGATACGTGTTGACGCTCGGTCCGGCCAGTACACCGCCCCCTCACCCGGTCGGGTCAGTCGCCGAAGACACGAAGGAATTCGCTGGCCAGGACTTCCATCTTGTAGATTCGTATGAAAGAGGGGTCCGTGCGATCCGTGCGTTTCCGTACGGGAACACGGCGGGCTCGCCTGCCCCACGACTTCGAGACCGGAACGGCGGCGACTGGAATGCGGCTCCGCGCACTGCTGGACACCCCCGGGCTCGGCCTGCGGCTGCTCGGCGGCGAGGACGAGCTGGACCGCGCGGTGCGCGGCGTCATGACCACGGACCTGAAGGACCCCAGCCGCTACCTCGCAGGTGGGGAGCTCGTCCTGACCGGTCTCGCCTGGCGTCACGAGCCGGCCGACTCGGAACGGTTCGTCCGGATTCTCGCCGATGCGGGCGTCGCCGCCCTCGGGGCCGGGGAGGCCGAACTGGCGGGCATCCCGGACGACGTGGTCGAGGCGTGCGCCCGGCACCGGCTGCCGCTGTTCGCGGTGGACGAGTCCGTTGCGTTCGCGAGCATCACCGAGCACGTGGTGCGTCAGGTGTCGGGCGAGCGGGCCGGGGATCTGGCGGCTGTCGTGGAGCGCCACCGCCGGATGATGACGGCGGGCCCGGCCGGCGGCGGCCCGGACGTGGTGCTGGAACTGCTGGGCTCGGACCTCGACCTGCGGGCCTGGGTGCTCTCCCCGGCCGGCCGCCTGATCGCGGGCCCCAAGGACGCCGGCGCCTCGCTCGCCCCGGAGGTCCGCACCCGGCTGGCCGCCGAACACCTGGCCGCCGCGCGCGCCGGACGACGGGCACCCCATCGGGTGACGGCCGCCGGGGTGACGTACTCGCTCTTCCCGGTCCGCGCCGCCGAGCGGTCGGGCCGGCCCGCGCGCCGGGAGGCCGCCCCGGCCGGTCCGGCCCTCGCCGACTGGCTGCTCGCCGTCCAGGCCGACGCCGCCGAGTGGCCCGACGCCCGGCTGGACCTGGTGAACGGCGTCACCCAGCTGGTGGCCGTCGAACGCGAGCGTCGCGAGGCCGGGCGCACGGTGCGCCGCAGGCTGGCCCAGGAGCTGCTCGAGCTGGTCCAGGCGGGCGCCGCTCCCGGCGAGATCGCGGCCCGCCTGCGGGTGGCCGCCCCGGTGCTGCTGCCGGGCCTGGACGCCGCCCCGGACTGGCAGGTGGTGGTGGCCCGCGTCGAGTGGCAGGGGGCCGAGGAGGGCGCCGAGGGCGCCCGCCGGGCGCAGGCGCTGCTGGAGGAGCTGCTGGCCGACCCGTCGGCGGCCGGGCCCGAGCCGTCCGACCGGCTGGCCGTGGCGGTCGCCGGGGAGGAGGCGGTCGCCCTGGTGCCGCTGCCGCCTTCTGGCGACGAGGCCCGGGGCGTGGCCGAGGAGACCGGTGCGGCGGACCGGCGGCCGGAGGGCCTGTCGGCCGAGTCCCTGCTGGCCGCGGTCCGCGAGCCGCTGGCGGCCGGTCTGGGCGACGAGGGCCGCGTGACGCTGGGCGTCAGCGCCGCCGTGCACAGCGCGGAGGGACTGCGCGGGGCGCTGGAGGAGGCCCGGCACGCCCGCCGGGTGGCCGCCGCGCGGCCCGGCGCGGTCTGCGCGGCCGGCCACCAGGAGCTGGCCTCGCACGTGCTGCTGCTGCCGTTCGTCCCCGACGACGTGCGGCGCGCCTTCACCGCCCGGCTGCTGGACCCGCTGCGGGAGTACGACGGGCGCCACCGGGCCGAGCTGATCCCGACACTCGAGGCGTTCCTGGAGGCCGACGGCTCGTGGACGCGGTGCGCCGCCCGTCTCCACCTGCACGTCAACACCTTGCGCTACCGGGTGGGCCGCATCGAGCAGTTGACGGGGCGTGACCTCTCCCGGCTGGAGGACAAGCTCGACTTCTTCCTTGCCCTGCGGATGAGCTGACCTGGGCGGTATCCGGCCCGGGGTACCCGGGGTCCGGCCACTTTGTGAAATGTTTCACCCGACCTCTTGGCCGGAACATCTGAATCGTGCTGAGATTCCGCCACCACCACATCCGGCTCGATGACGGCGTGCTCGGGGAGGGCAACGTGGCGTACACCGCCATGTCCGGTACCGCGACGAACACCGCAACACCCGCAGAAGGCGAGACACCGCAGGAAGCCGTATGGCGGCTGCGTTCGAGGGCGTGCTGGGCGGACGCGGCGGCCCTGCTCCCGGGCGACGGCCCCGAGGACACGCTGCAGCGGGCCGCGCTCCTGGTGGAGCGCTGTCTGTACACCGAACAGGGCTGGGAGGACGCCGAGGACGCGCTGCGCACGGCGGAGGCGGCGGCCCGCACCCCGGAGGAACGCGGAGCGGCGGCCTGCGAGAGGGGCTTCCTGGCCTACGCGGCCACCCTGCACGGCGTGCGCGACCGGGCGGACGAGGCCCGCGCCGCGCTCGGTCGTGCCGCCGCGCTGATCCCTCCCGCGACGCCCCGGCGGGCGCTGCTGGACTTCCGGCGCGGTCTGGTCGCCCAGAACCTCGCCCAGGCCCCGCAGGCGGCCCGAGCCGCCTACCGCAGGGCGCACGCCGGGGCCACCGCGCACCCCGACCCGCTGCTGCTCTCCTTCACCTGGCGGCACCTGGCCACGCTGGCGCTGCGGGACGGCGACGTCGCGGAGGCCCGGCACGGTTTCGCCGAGTCGCTGCGGCTGCGGGAGGAGATCGGCTACCTGGTCGGCACCGCCCCGGCGCTGGTCTCCCTCGCCGCGACGGAGCCGGAGAACCGGGCCCGCCGCCTGCGCGCCGAGGCGCGCCGCCTGCACCGCCTGCTGGGCGGCGTGCCGACCTGGCTGGCTTCGCAGGTGGAACCGGACGACAGCGAGGCGCCCGACGAGCCGGTCGCCACGGACGGCGCCGCCTGACACGCGCCGTCCGACCCCACCCGAAGGCCGTCCGACCCCATCCGAAGGCCGTACGAAGCCCCCCGCAGGCCGTCCGGCCCCCGTCCGAAGGACGTCATGCGCCATCTCCTCACCTCCGGCGGCGTCAGCAACCGGAGCATCCACGACGCGCTGGTCGCCCTCCTCGGCAAGCCGGTCGCCGAGTCCACCGCCCTCTGCGTCCCCACCGCCTCCTACGGGCACCCCCAGGTCACGCCGTCGGGGGCCTGGGACTTCATCGCCGGCCGGTCGTCCACGCCGATGTGCGACCTCGGCTGGAAGTCGCTGGGGATCCTCGAGCTGACCGCGCTGCCGAGCATGGACCGGGAGCGCTGGGTCTCCTGGGTCCGGGAGGCGGACGCGCTCCTGGTGAACGGCGGCGACGCGCTCTACCTGTGCCACTGGATGCGGCGGTCCGGACTGGCGGACCTCCTGCCGTCCCTGCGCGACACCGTCTGGGTGGGGCTGAGCGCCGGGAGCATGGTGATGACCCCCCGCATCGGCGAGGAGTTCGTCGAGTGGGAGCCGCCCACCGGCGACGACACCACCCTGGGGGTCGTCGACTTCTCGATCTTCCCCCACCTGGAGCACCCGTCGCTGCCGTGGAACACCATGGCCAACGCCCGGCGCTGGGCGGCCAGGATCGGCGGCCCGGCGTACGCGGTCGACGACGACACGGCCTTCGCGGTGGACGAGGACGGCACGGTCGAGATCGTCTCGGAGGGCCGCTGGGAGCTGCTGACGCCCGGGGCGTGACGCCCGCGGGGCGGCAGCGGCGGGACGGCCGGCGAACCGCCCCTCGGAACTACGCCTCCGCGCCGGCGAAGTGCTCCCCCACCAGCCGGCGGACCACGTCGAGGTCCTGCGCCACCAGGGCGTCCAGCAGCGCGCCGTGCTCCGCCGCGTCGGCGAGCAGTCCGGCGTGTCCGCGCGCCCCGGCCGCGCCGCCGGTCCGCGGCCACTGCGAGCGGCGGTGCAGGTCCTCGGTGATGCGCACCAGCTCGGCGTTGCCCGCCAGGGAGAGCAGCGCCCGGTGGAAGGCCCGGTCGGCCTCCGCGTAGGCGGCCGCGCAACCGGACGACGCGGCCAGCACGGTCCGCTCGGCCAGCGGGCGCAGTTCGGCCCAGCGCCCGGCCGGCACGGTGCAGGCCAGGCGCAGCACCACCGGCACCTCGATGAGGGCCCGCACCTCCGCCAGCTCGGCCAGTTCGCGGGCACCGCGCTCGGCGACCCGGAAGCCGCGGTTGGGAACCACCTCGACGGCCCCCTCGAGGGCCAACTGCTGCATCGCCTCGCGCACGGGCGTCGCCGACACGCCGAGCCGCTGCCCGAGGGCGGGGGCGGAGTGGACCTCGCCGGGCGCGAGCTCCCCGGAGACCAGGGCGGCCCGCAGGGCCTGCAGCACCTGCTCGCGCACCGAGGCGCGCCGCACCACGCGCGGCGCGTACGGCTCCCTGGGCCCGGGCAGCGGTCCCGCGGCGGTCGCCGGGCCCTCCTGCGGGTGCTCGCCGCGGGCTCCGGCCCCCGTCCCGCCCTCGGGGGTCCCGCCCGTGGCGTCGGGCCGCGGCCACGCCGCTTCGCCCGCTCTCTCTCGCGGGCGTGCCTGCTCCACGGGGACCTCCTGCGCCATGACTGCGGATTCCGGTTCAGGTTCCGGATCCGGGCTCCCAGCACGATAGGGGGCGGACGCCGGTGTTCCCACCCCCGGCCCGTATGAGTAAGGTAAGGCTTACCTGTTAATGCCTGATCATGCTCACGGGAACGGGAGTCCGTCGTGCCCCTTGCCACCTCGGCCTTTCAGGACGCGTACGACCGGCTCACGGCCGCCTTTCCGCACCTGACCGTGACGGAAGTCGCTCCTGGCGAGGCGCTGCCCACCGAGCGCGCCGACGCCGAGCCCGGGTGGGCGGCCTCGGCCGGCTTCACCGAGGACGGCCCCGAGATCGCGGGGCTGATCGCGCGGGACGGGGCGATGGTCGAGCAGTACTACGGCAGGCCCCCGCGGCCCGACGTCGGCGCCTCCCTGGCCCTGCACCGGTACGCCTGGCCGGTCTGCCTCCTCTTCACGGTCCCCGCCTTCCTCTCCCGCCGGGTGCCGCGGCTCACGGTGGACGACGTGGCCGTGCACCTGGAGACGGGGCGGATCGTCGTGCGGCCCCGGACCTTCGCCTGCCTGCCGGACGACCCGGCGGCCGCCCTGCCCGGCGCCCGGGTGGTGCCCGACGAGGACGCCCTGCGCGCCGAGGTGCGGGCCGCCGCGGCCGAGCACCTGAGTCCGGTCCTGGCCGTCTTCGGCCCGCGGATGCGGCGGCGCGGCCGGTCGCTGTGGGGCATGGTGACCGACGAGATGGTCGAGGGCCTGTGGTACGTCGGCAACCTGCTGGGCGAGGAGCGGCGGGCCGTGGAGGAGCTGGGCCGGATGCTGCCCGGCGCCACCCTGCCGCTGCCCGGCGCGGCCGGTTTCCGTGAGCTGCCCGGGCCGGGCGGCGACCCGCTCACCACCCGCGACCGCGTGACCTGCTGCCTGGCCTACACGCTCGCCGACGACAGCACCTGCGTCACCTGCCCGCGCACCTGCGACACCGAGCGCGTGGCCAAGCTGACGGCGGTTCCAGCGGCCTGACATCTGGTCGGATTTGCGTCCGTCGCCGTCAGACGGCCGCCTCGCGCACCACCCGCGCGCGGGATTGCCTTTCGAACGTAACTCAGCTTTTCCGTAAGGCAGTTCGACCCCGAGGCCGCCAACCCGGGGCCGATCGCCACCCCCTCGGTTCCTCTTGCTCCGAAACCCGGTACGCCGGTCTCCGGTTGGGCCAACATGGCCGCCAGCCAGGCCACCCAAGCCCGACGCAAAGGGACACCGGATGAGATTGACCGACGTTTCGCTGAATTGGCTGCTTCCCGGCGCCGTACTGCTCCTCGGCGTGCTGGCCGCAGTGGCGGTGCTCGCGCGCGGCCGGAAGGCGTCGACGGCGGGCCCGGCCTCCCCGGACGACTCCTGGGAGCGCAGCGAGGAGCGCCGCCGCCGCAAGGAGGCGGTGTACGGCACCGCCTCCTACGTCCTGCTGTTCTGCTGCGCCGCGGTGGCCGCCGCGCTCTCCTTCCACGGCCTGGTCGGCTTCGGCCGCCAGAACCTCGGCCTGTCCGGCGGCTGGGAGTACCTGGTGCCGTTCGGCCTCGACGGGGCGGCGATGTTCTGCTCGGTCCTCGCGGTGCGCGAGGCCAGCCACGGCGACGCGGCCCTGGGCTCCCGGATGCTGGTGTGGCTGTTCGCGGGCGCGGCCGCCTGGTTCAACTGGGTGCACGCGCCGCGGGGCCTGGGCCACGCGGGCGCGCCGCAGTTCTTCTCCGGGATGTCGCTGTCGGCGGCGATCCTCTTCGACCGCGCCCTGAAGCAGACCCGCCGCGCCGCCCTGCGCGAACAGGGCCTGATCCCGCGCCCGTTGCCGCAGATCCGGGCGGTGCGGTGGCTGCGCGCCCCGCGCGAGACCTACCGCGCCTGGTCGCTGATGCTGCTGGAGGGAGTGCGCAGCCTGGACGAGGCGGTGGAGGAGGTCCGTGAGGACAAGCGGATGCGGGAGCAGTCGCGGCGGCGGGACAGGGAGCAGAAGCGGGTGGAGCGGGCGCACCTCAAGGCGGTGAGCCGCGGGCACGCCCCGGCCGCGCTGACCGAGCGGGCGGCGCCCCAGGTCGAGCTCGAGCGCGCCGACGGCGCCGCCGCCCCCTCGGAGCCCGAACAACTGCCCCTGCGCAGCCGCCCGTCGCTGCCGGCTCCGGAGGAGGACACCATGGCCCTGCGCCAGCTCGACACCCTGGAGCGCAAGCTGAAGGACCTGGAGCAGCAGTTCGGCTGACCCGACGCCGGCCGCCTTCGTCAGGCAGCCGACGACGCCGGCCGCCCCGGTCAGAGCCGGACCGGTCCGGCTCCCGTGCGCGCCAGCTCGAACCACACGGACTTGCCGAGGGCGTGACCGCGCACCCCCCAGGCGTCGGCCAGGGTGGCCACCAGCAGGAGGCCTCTGCCGCCGGTGGCCTCGTCGTCGGCTTCCTCTCCCGCCGGGAGCCGCGGGGGCCGGCTGCGGACGAAGTCGCGTACCTCGACCCTCAGCCGCCGTCCGGTGACCGTCACCTTGAGCACCGCGCCGTGGCCCGTGTGCACCAGCGCGTTGGTGACCAGTTCGGTGGTGAGCAGCTCCGCCGTGTCCACCAGCTCCGCGTCCAGCGGGCGGCCCGGCACGTCGCACCGCACCAGCTCCCGTAACGCACGCCGCGCCCGTGGCACTGCGCCCAGGTCCGCCCGGCGCAGGCGCTGCCTGAGCCGGGGCCGCCGTACGCGGAGGCGTGGCCGGCCGACCGCCTGCCGATCGGCCGCCTGCGGATCCGGTGGCGCGCCTGGTCCGGTGGACGGCTCCGCCGCGTCGGCGACGGCGGAGACGCCCGCCTGTGATGCCTGCCTCTTCATGAGCCCCCGTTCACGCCGAATCGCACGTCCCTTTCTCGAACGCGCTCACGAGATGCATGCCCGCGTCCGGAACGCGGCACTCATCCCGTTCCGGTGGGCGGCCGGGCGAGGGTGGGGCGATCGCCGGGACCGGCTCAGGGACGCGGCACGTTGCGCAGGTTGGAGCGGGCCATCTGCAGCATCCGGCCCACGCCTCCGTCGAGCACCACCTTGGACGCGGAGAGCGCGAAGCCGGTCACCATGTCCTTCTTGATCTTCGGCGGGATGGACAGCGCGTTCGGGTCGGTCACCACGTCGACCAGGGCGGGGCCCTTGTGCCGGAACGCCGCCTTGAGCGCGCCCGGCAGGTCCTTGGGCTTCTCCACGCGCACGCCGAAGGCTCCGCAGGCCTCCGCGACGGCGGCGAAGTCCGGGTTGGTGTTGGCGGTGCCGAACGAGGGCAGCCCGGCCACCAGCATCTCCAGCTCGACCATGCCCAGCGAGGAGTTGTTGAAGAGGATCACCTTCACCGGCAGGTCGTACTGGACGAGGGTGAGGAACTCCCCCATCAGCATGGAGAATCCGCCGTCGCCGGACATCGACACGACCTGCCGGTGCCGGTCGGTGAACTGGGCCCCGATCGCCATCGGCAGCGCGTTGGCCATCGAGCCGTGGGAGAACGAACCGATCACCCGGCGGCGCCCGTTGGGCGTGATGTAGCGCGCCGCCCAGACGTTGCACATGCCGGTGTCGACGGTGAACACGGCATCGTCGTCGGCCATTTCGTCCAGGACCGAAGCCACGTACTCGGGGTGGATCGGGACGTGCTTCTCCACCTTGCGGGTGTAGGCCTTGACCACGCCCTCCAGCGCGTCGGCGTGCTTCTTCAGCATCTTGTCGAGGAAGCGGCGGCTGGTCTTCTCCTTCACCCGGGGGATCAGGCACTTCAGCGTCTCCTTGACGTCGCCCCAGACCGCAAGGTCGAGCCGGGAGCGCCGTCCGAGGTGCTCGGGGCGCACGTCGACCTGGGCGATCTGCACGTCGTCGGGGAGGAAGGCGTTGTACGGGAAGTCGGTGCCGAGGAGGATCAGCAGGTCGCACTCGTGGGTGGCCTCGTAGGCGGCGCCGTAGCCGAGCAGGCCGCTCATGCCGACGTCGTAGTTGTTGTCGTACTGGATCCACTCCTTGCCCCGCAGGGCGTGGCCGACCGGCGACTTGATCAGCTCGGCGAGCCGCATCACCTCCTCGTGCGCGTCCTTGCAGCCGGCGCCGCAGAACAGGGTGACCTTGCCGGCCTTGTCGATCATCTCGACCAGCGCGTCGAGTTCGGCGTCCCCGGGGCGGACCGAGGGGCGGCTGGTGACCAGCGCGGTGTCGTAGGCGCCCTCGGGGGCCGGCTCGTCGGCGATGTCGCCGGGCAGCGTGACGACGCTGACGCCGGAGCGGCCCACCGCGTGCTGGACGGCGGTGTTGAGCAGCCGCGGCATCTGCGAAGGGCTGGAGATCATCTCGCTGTAGTGGCTGCAGTCGCGGAACAGCCGGTCGGGGTGGGTCTCCTGGAAGAAGCCGAGCCCGATCTCCGAGGAGGGGATGTGGGAGGCGAGCGCCAGCACGGGGGCCATGGAGCGGTGGGCGTCGTACAGGCCGTTGATCAGGTGCAGGTTGCCGGGGCCGCAGGAGCCGGCGCAGGCGGTCAGCTGCCCGGTGACCTGTGCCTCGGCCCCGGCCGCGAAGGCGGCGGCCTCCTCGTGGCGGACGTGCACCCAGTCGATGCCCTTGTGGCGGCGTACGGCGTCGACGACGGGGTTGAGGCTGTCCCCGACCACCCCGTACATCCGCCGTACGCCCGCACGGGTGAGGATGTCGACGAACTGCTCGGCGACGTTCTGCTTGGCCATGGGTCCGCGTGCCCCTTCGCTGCGTGCTCACGATCCGAGTCCGGACCGCTCGTGTCCCCGTTCTCGGGACCATCAATCCACGCGGGACCCGATCACGCCTCCCAGACGGCCGCCGCCGTGCGGTCGTCGGCGTAACCCTTCACCCGCACCTGCACGTCCGCCAGGAAGCCGGCGAGCCCGGGCGGCTCCGGCGCGGCCCACCTGCGGCCCAGGTGGGCGAGGAGCGCGGGTTCCCCGCCGAGCGGGTCGGACAGCCCGGCGGCGCACATCAGCAGCCGGTCCCCCGGTCGGGCGACACAGGTGCGGAACCGGAACGGTTCGCGGGGCGGCTCGGGCGCGGGCTCGTAGGGGCTCGGCGGCGTCGTGATGCCGAGGTCCAGGGTCAGCTCGCCGGGTTGCGCGGAGGGGCCGGCCGGGCGGGGCTCGAGGTCCTGCCAGTCGCCGTCCCGCAGCCGGTACAGTCCGCCGTCGCCGACGCCGAAGAACACGCGGGTGCGGCAGTCGGGGTCGGCGGGCAGCAGCAGGCAGCGCAGCGTCGCCTCGTCGCCGCCCGAGCTCCACCCCTCGACCCGTGCGGTGGCCCGCAGGCGGCCGAGGCTGCGGTCGGTGAGCCGCTGGAGTCCGGCCCGCAGGTCGGCGCGGCGGCCCTCGCGGATGTCCTCGGCGAGGCGGGCGGCGCTGCGGCCGACGGCCTGGGCGATCCAGCGGCACGCCGCGGAGGCGGCCCGCTGTCCGGCGGGGGTGGCGCGGGCGCCGGTGGCCACGGCGACCAGCACCAGCGCGCGGTCGCCCACCCCGAAGCGGGCGGTCAGCAGCGCGTCGCGGCGCACCTCGCCCCGGTAGCGGGCCGAGTCCCCGCGCACCGAGGCGGCCCGCAGGGTCAGGCCGCCGTGCCGGGCGCCGTCCAGCACGGTGTCGGGGACGAGGTCCTCCAGGGCGGCGGGGTCCGCCATCGGCAGCGACGTGGGCTCGGCGTCGTAGCTCGGCGGCGCGTCCCCCACGTAGGTCACGTCCCGGCCCGCCGCGCCGCCGCCTCCTCCGCCTCCTCCGAGGTCCAGCGTCTCCCGGTCGGGCGGTAACGGGGCGCCCTCGCTGCCGCGGGGCGGTTCCGGCCGTGCGGCGGGCCCGCGCCCGGGGCCGGCGGTGTTCCCCCCGGGCCCTTCGGGCGGCGCGGGAGTGCGACGCCCGGGGGGCGCGGTGTCCCCCGGCGCGGGCACGCCGGTGCCGCGAGCCCCCGCGGCGTTCCGCAGGCCCTCCGCCTCGGCCGGACCGGCCGTACCCTCACCGGGGCGCGCTCCCGGCCCCTCACCCGCGTTCCCCGCCGGCCGTGTCCCGGGCCCGTCATCCGCGCCGTCCGGGCGGCGGGCCCCTGGGCCGTTGCCCGCGCCGTCCGCGGGGCGGATCCCGGGCCCCTCACCCGCACCGTCCGGGCGGCGGGTCCCTGGGCCGTCGCCCGCGCCGCGACCGGTGCCGTCCGCCGCCGGTCCGCCGGACACGGCAGGGTCACCGGTGCCGGGCCGGGCGCCGTTCCCGGCGACCTTTCCGGTGCCGAGGGCGCCGTCGTCACCGGGGGCGCTGCCCGCACCCGGTGCCTGCGTTGCGTCGGGGCCGCCTGGCCCTGCCTCTGCCCCGGCGCCGGTTCCGGCCGGTGGCGTCACCCCGGTGCCGAACCAGTCGGCCGCGGCAGGGGCCCGCCGTCGCCCCGCGTCACCCGCAGGACGCGCGCCACCCGCGCCGGCGCCGGCCCCGGGCCCACCGGACGCCCGGCCCAGGTCACCCCGGTCCCCGCGCGGCGACCCCTCCCCCGCGCCCGCTTCCCTGCCGTCCCGCATCGTCCCCGCGCCGGCCGGACCGGCCGGACCGTTCAGCGGCGGCCGGGCGGCGGGGCCGGGGTCGCCGGGTCCGCGTGCCGGGTCCGCCGGCCGCGACAGGTCGGGATCCAGGTCAAGGTCCAGGTCGAGGTCAGGGTCCAGATCCAGGTCCGGGCCGATGCCCGGAGCCGGGTCCTGACCGGTGGCCGGGCCCGGACCGGGGCGCGGGTCCGCGTGCTGACCGGTGGCCGGGGGCGGCCCGGAGCCCGGGGCCGAGGGCCCGCCCACGTCCGCGCTCGTCCCCCGGGGCCGACCCGGACCCCCCGCACCGGGGCCCCGCCCGTCCGCGCCGAACCACCCGTCGCCGATCGTCGGCTCGGCCCCGCCCCCCGCACCCGCGGGGAAGCCACCGTCGGGGGTGTCCCACGCCGTTCCGGCGGGCGGCGCGGAAGGGCCCGGCGCACCGGACTCAGGCCGGGGCGAGGGAACGGCGCGGCCGCCCGCAGGGTCGCGGACGCCCGCGGGGGCACCGCTCCCGCCCACCGTCCCGGCCACGGAGGCGAACCTGTCGTCCAGCGAATCGGGGGCCGCCGTCGGACCCGTGTCACCGGCGTCACCGTCGTACAACTGGCCCCACCAGTCGTCCTCGTGGTCGCGCTCGTCCTCGTCCCGGCGGCCGGTGGGCGTCTCCCCCTGTTGGCTCATGCTCCTAATCTTCGACCGCGCCACGCGTCTGAAACCGTGCATCGCGACGATCGGGCGGGACACCGCCCCCAGAACAATTTCTCGGACGACAACCCGAACAACCAGCCGAAGTCGTCACGAAACACCCGGCCGCGCCGAACCCTGCGCCCGCTCTCCTCCTCGGGCACCCTGGAGGAATGGGAGCGTGGGAACTCCTGCTGGCCGGAGTGATCATCCTGCTCGGCATGTGCGGAGTACTGACGCCCGGGGTGCCCGGGTCCTGGCTCGTGTGGGCCGGCGTCCTGTGGTGGGCGCTGAACGACCCGCGCCCGACCGCCTGGGCGGTCCTGGTGGGCGCCACCCTCCTGCTCCTGCTCGCCGGGCTGCTGCGCGCCCAGCTCACCCCCCGGCACGCCTCCCGCACCACCGATCTGGCCCGCCGCCCGGGGCCGCGCGGCTCCGCCGGTCTCGGCGCGTTCCTCGGCTTCTTCCTGCTGCCCGTGGTCGGCGCCGTGCCGGGGTTCCTGGCCGGCCTCTACGCGCACGAGCGCCTGCACGAGGGCCGCCGCCCCCGCGAGGCGAGGGCGGCGGTGCGCGGCATGATGCGGTCCGGAGGATCCGCGCTGCTGGTGGAGCTCTACGCGACACTCCTGATCCTCGGCGCCTGGCTCGTCACCGTCCTCGCGCGCTGAGCGCCCCGGGCCCGCCGCCGCTCCGTCCCCGCACGCGGCGGGGCGGCGGTCAGCCGGTGAGCTGATCGAGGTCGACCGCCCTGGCCAGCGCCTTCATCCCGGCGTCGTTGAAGTGCAGGTGGTCACCCGGGTCGAAGGCGGACCGGATCCGGTCGGGCTGCTTCGGGTCCCGCACCGCCGCGTCGAAGTCGACCACCGCGTCGAACGGGGCCTCCTTGCGGATGAAGCGGTTGATCTGCCGCCGCAGCGCCTCCCGCTGCGGGGTGTGGGCGAGATGCCCCCGGTACGGCGTGAGGGTGGCCCCGACGACCCGGATGCCCTTGGCGTGCGCCTTCTTCGCCATGGAGCGGTAGGCCTTCTTGAACGCCTTGATCCCGTCCTCGCCCGCCGCGTCGGTCATCACGTCGTTGATGCCCTCCAGCACGATCACCGTCCGCACCCCGCTGCGCCGCAGGACGTCGGCGTCGAACCGCTTGAGCGCGCCGGGCCCGGAGCGGTCGTTGAGGATCCGGTTGCCGGAGATCCCCGCGTTGAGCACTCCCAGCCGGTGCCGCGGGGGCAGTGCGGCGATCCGGTCGGCGAGCCGGTCGGGCCAGCGGCTGTTGCTGTCGGGGGTGGTGCCGACCCCGTCGGTCAGGCTGTCCCCGAGCGTCACGAGGCTGCCCGCCGCGCGGGCGGTGCGTACGTCCACCCCGGTGACGTAGTACCAGGAGCGGACCGTCGAGGTGTAGGCGGCGCCGCCCACGTCGGCGGCGTGGTCGGCGCCGTGCGCGAGGAAGTTGGTCTGCTTGGCGATCCGGTGGTAGGTCGCCGGGCCGTCGTCCAGCGGCGTGTACACCGTGACCAGCAGGTCGGAGCCGCCGGGCACGTCGAGCCGCACCGGGTCGCTGACGATCTCCCGCCCGGCCGGCACCACGGCCGTGGGTCTGCCGCCGAAGAGGACCCGCCGCATGGTGCCGGGCACCGCGTCCGGGCGGGGGAAGTAGCCCTGCTCCTGCAGCGCGACCGTGACCGAACCCAGGTGGAGCGGGTGGATGCCGAGCCGGTTGGACAGGCGCACCCGGGTCGCCGTGCCGCCGACGCTGGTGTGCACCACGTTGCGGATGGACGCGCCGGGCAGCGGCACGGCGGTCCCGGAGGCGGCGGCCGCCCAGGTCCCGGTCCATTTCTCCTTCTCCGCCCGGCGGTCGGGCGTCACCGCGTGGACGGGCGCCGTGCCCAGCAGTACCAGGAGCAGCGCCACGATGACCCGTACCGCCTTGAGCATGTGTTCCGTCCTCCGCGATGTTCAGTTGGCCGCGCGTCAGCCGATCCTCGACGAAGCCGACCGTTTCACAACGTAACGCGACCGACACGGAGCGTGTCGGTCGCGTCGCGGAGATCCACCCGGACGAGGGGTGGTGACGGAGGTTTAGCGCGGGGTGGGCGGGGTGGCGGCTGGTCCGTTCGGCCGCCGCCACCTCACCCTCCCGGGTGTCCCGGGTTACCGCGTCCGGCCCCGCTTGGCCTCCATCGCGGCCTTGCCCTCGGCGCCGCGGCGCTTCCACTCGCGCCGCATCTCGGCGCGGGCCCGGGCGTCGGTCTTGGCCACGATGTACTGGTTCTCACGGAGCAGCTTGCGGTAGCTCTCGAGCCGCCGCTCGGGCAGCTCGCCGGAGTCGACCGCGGCCAGCACCGCACAGCCGGGTTCGGCGACGTGCGCGCAGTCGTGGAAGCGGCAGTCGGCGGCCAGTTCCTCGATCTCGGCGAACACCTGCCCGACCCCGCGCCCCGCGTCCCAGAGGCCGACGCCGCGCAGGCCCGGCGTGTCGATCAGCACGCCGCCGCCGGGCAGCGCGAACAGGTTGCGGGTGGTCGTGGTGTGCCGGCCCTTGCCGTCCACGTCACGTGCCGCCTGCACGTCCATGGCGTCCTCGCCGAGCAGCGTGTTGGCGAGGGTGGACTTGCCCGCGCCGGACTGCCCCAGCAGCACGGTCGTGCCGCCGGAGACGGTCGCGGCGAGCACGTCGACGCCCTCGCCGGTCTCGGCGCTGACGGCCAGCACCGGCACCCCGGGCGCCGTCCCCTGCACGTCGCGCACCAGGTACCCGAGCGTCACGGGGTCGGGGACCAGGTCCGCCTTGGTCAGCACCACGACGGGCTGCGCGCCGGACTCCCAGGCCAGGGCCAGGAACCGTTCGACACGCGCGTACTCGAGCTCGACGGCCAGCGACACGGCGACGACCACGTGGTCCACGTTGGCGGCGAGGATCTGCCCCTCGGACCGCTTCGACGACGTCGAGCGGACGAACGCGGTCCGCCGCGGCAGGTAGTCGCGCACGTAGCGCGGCTGTCCGCCGACCGGGTCGACCGCGGCCCAGTCGCCGGTGCAGATGACCCTCAGCGGGTCGTGCGGGGTGACGAACGCGGTGTCCGCGCGGATCACGCCCTCGGAGGTGACCAGGTCGCACTGCCCGCGGTCGACCCGGATCACGCGCCCGGGCAGCAGCCCCTGCGCGGCGAACGAGGCGAACTCGGACTCCCAGCTCTCGTCCCAGCCGAAGCGGGTGAGCGGGTGCGACGAGATCGAGGAAGGAGAGGAGAGGTTCAAGGGAAACCCTTCGAAGGGCAGCCCCCGGCACCGCGCGTTCTTCGACGCGCGAGAAAAGCGAAAAGAGGTGAGGTCAGCCGGAGGCCACGGAGGTGAACGGAACGAACTGCTGGATGCGGGCAAGGCCCGTCACGGAGACAGCCATCGGTCACACCTCCTGGAGAATCCCGACTCGAACGAACGGCTCGCGTGCGCGGCGCCCACCGGGCGTCGCACGAACAGGCCACAGCCTAGGGCCGATCACGCCCGTGCGCCATCAATTAAATGGCTCCTCCCGGCGTCCGCGGCCCGTCCTGTCGCCCGGCGTCTCGTTCGGCGCCACCCTGGTCCAGCCGGAACGGCGGATAGACGTCCGTCATCAGCGCCACGTAGGCCGCCACCCGCAGCACCCAGCGGTTGCATCCGACGACCAGGTCGAACAGGCCTCGCGGATAACGGCCGGTGAAGGCCTTGGCGATGATGCCGAAGAACGCCAGGACCATGATCAGCCCTACCGACCACGTCCACGGACCGCCCCCGCTCCCACCCCCGTCACCGTGGTCACCGCCCCCTCCGTGGCCTCCACCCCCGTAGCCGCCACCACCCCCGTAGCCGCCGCCGGACAGGAAGCCCACCACGACGTAGTGCGGGATCGCCAGGAGCCACCACTTGACCAGCACCAGCCCGCGCGAGAGGCGACCGGGGCGGGCGATGTGCAGTCGCGCCGGGTAGTCGGGTTCCTCGCCCAGGCTGAAGGGCGGATAGCGGTCGGTCCCGAAGGCGCCGGCCGAGTAGTAGTGCACCCGCCAACTCCACCGCAGGACCCCGGCGTTGAAGGCGAACAGCGACCCCGGGTAGCGAGCGGTGAACAGGATCGCGAAGAAGGCGGCCACGCTCACCACCACGAAGGCGATCCACAGGAATGCCAGCACCACGTAGTGCGGTACGAGCAGGAGCCATTTCACCAGCCACAGCCAGCGGGACAGCCCGGCGTCCAGCTCCGCCTCCACCCGCACCGGCCCGGCGGGCACGGTCGTCGTCCGAGTGTCCATGCGGATCAGCTCCCACCGGTTCGGCTCCTGACGCCATCAGGATGCGGGCAGCCACCCGCCGTCGCCCGTCGAGACGTCCCGAGGGGTGGTGGAGGGACGGGACGCCGGGGCGACGGCGGACCGCGGGCGTGCCCTTCCGCCGACGGTGGGCTCACGCCTCGACGTCGAAGATGTCGTCGACCGGGCGGCGCCGTGTGCCCGCTCCGGTGGGGCCGTACCCCAGGCGCAGGATCATCTGCACGGCTCCCTGACCCTGGACCGGGTCGCGCAGCATCCAGCGGAGCGACCGGCGCTCCAACGGCTGGGTGGTCAGGCCGGTCGCCACCCGGACCGTGGTGGCCGCGAGGAGAACGCGTTCCAGTGCCTGTCCGGCGAGCACCCATGCCGGAGGATCGTCGTCGGACGTGGAGAGGACGGCCAGCTGCGGATGCCGTTCGAAGCGGACGCGGGCCCGCTCCCGGCCGGTGCCGTGTCCGAAGCCGCGGCTGTACCACGCCGTGTCCGTGCTCCGCGGGCCGACCGCGGACCAGGGCACGCCGTCGGCGGCCCTCTCCGGGGTCGGCCCGACGCGCAGCCAGCGGTTCTCGTCGGGGTCGCCGGCGTGTTCGGCGTGGTGCTCGGCCTCCGCGACGAGGTCGACCAGGAAGCGGACGTGCCAGCCGCCGGGGAACAGCAGCCGCGCCCCCTCGGCCTCGGCCTCCCGGACCAGCAGCTGGCGGACCTCGTCGGGCAGGGGGCGGTCCTCGAAGGGGAACCGGCTGGTGCGGCGGTGCGAGAGCGCCGCATGGAGACTCGCCAGCACTCCGGTGGCGGCCGCCGTGCCCTCGGTTCCGGGCCTGATGCGCGCCACGAGCCAGGGCTCCTCCGCCTCGGGCAGCAGGGAGGTGTGCACGGCCACCCCGCTGTGGGCGGCCGCGACCCGCAGGTTGAACAGCGCGGCACCACAGCTGATGAACTGGGCCCGGTGGTCGGGGTCCGCGTACGGCATGCCGCGGGTTGGGTCCGCCCTGAGGTCCAGCACCCCGGCGCCTCGGTGGTACACGAAGCGCCAGGGCTGGGCGTTGTGCATGGATGGCGCGGTCGCGGCGTCGCTGACGAGGTCGCGGACCGTCGGCGGGGAGATGTGCGGCGTCGGCATGGTTGACCTCCTCTCTTCCAGCGTTGCTCCACTCGAGGGGCGATGCCACACCGGACGGCGCGACGGGTGCGTGGATCCGGCGTGCGCCGCCGGGCAGGGAGGCGAGGCCGGCCGCGAACCGGCCGTGCGGGACCGCGAGCGACGGCCGCGGCATCGGCATCGGCATCGGCATCGGCATCGGCGGGATCGGGGCGCCGGAAGACCTGTTCCGCCCCTGGAGCGGTGACCTCGCGCTGCGACGGCTTCGTCACCGGACGGCCGTCGCACTCGACCCGGTCGGGAGCGCGGGCATGCGCACGGACGATCCGCACGGACGGCGGCCGCCCGTGCTCCTTCCCGGCCCGGTTGCGGCGCCGACCCCATATGGAATTTTTGTGCCGTGGACAGGTTGCGGCCCGCACCCGCCTCGGGGGCGCCGCTGCCGCACGGCACAGCGAGCGCCTGCGGCCCCGCGTCCCGGCGCAGGGGCTCGTGATGTTCCGGCGGCGCGCCGGACGGCGGCGCCGCGCCGGTCCCGGCACGGTGCGCGGACGCACCCCGGGCAGGGAGGCGCCATGAACGAGACGGCACGACGACCTGAGATCGTCGTCGGGATCGACCCGAGAGGGAACGGGCACCTGCCCGTGCGCTGGGCCGCGGAGGAGGCGGAGCGGCGTCGGGCGGACCTGCGTCTGGTGGTCGCCGTACCGCCCCCGCACGACACCCAGCACGTCGACGACAGCGCCCGCTTCCAGACGCGGGCGATCGCGGGCCGCAACGCCCTGGACTCCGCGGCGGACCGGGTGCGCGAGCTCGCCTCGGGGACCCAGGTCACCACCGCACTGCTCGAAGGGCCACCGGCCCAGGTCATGGCGGACCTGTCCGAGGAGGCCTCCCTGCTGGTGCTGGGGTCCCGCCACCTCAGCCGCACGGAGGAGTTCCTGAGCGCCGGATCACTCGTGGTCCCCGTCACCGCACAGGCCCGGTGCCCGGTCGCGGTGATCGGCGACGCCGAGCACGGCTCGCGGACGGCGCCCTTTCTGGTGGTCGGCGTCGACGGAAGCGAGGCGTCACGAGCGGCGCTGGCCTTCGCCGCCGAAGAGGCGCACCTGCGGGGCTGCGCCCTGCGCACGGTGGCCGTCTGGCAGCCCCCGGTCTTCACCCGGCATCCCGACCATGCCGCACTCCAGCACGCCGAGTCCCAGTTGCTCGGCGAGCTCACCGCTCCTTGGACGGAGCGGTATCCCGACGTGCCCCTGACCCACGACGTGTCCTCGGGCTCACCGGTCGAGGTACTGGCGGAGGCCGCCGAGCACGCGCTCGCGGTGGTCGTCGGACGCCGGGGACGTGGCGGCTACTCCGGCATGCGGGTGGGCTCCGTGGTGCACGGACTCCTGCACCGGGCCCGCTGCCCGGTCATCACGGTGCCGGAACCGTGACCGCGCCGGACCGGCAGAAGCCGCGGCCTCCTCGGCCCGGCCGAACGACGTGCCGAACGACGGGGCGCCCTCAGCAGGCGTCGTACTTCCAGTCGCCCCGTTCCTTCAGCCACGGCTGGTCGTGACCGAAGTAGGGCACGCCCTCGACCTCGTACTTCACGAAGACCCGGTCGTCCTCGCCGGCCGTCGTGTCCTCGCGCACCTTCACGCCGGTGGCCCGCCGCGGCCCGTACCGCTCGGCCATCCGCGTCACCGCGGCCTCGTACGCGGGGCCGCCGTGTCCGGCGGCCCCGCCGTCCGCGCCCTCCTCGTGGCCACCGGCGCCGTCCTGCTCCCCCGCGCCCTCCGCCTGGTGCTGCGTCTCGTCGCCGACCACGTGCCGGCAGCGGTCCGAGAGCATCCCGAACGCGGTCGCCGGGTCACCGCCGAAGTAGGCGGCGGTGTACTTCTCCACCGCCCCGGTCAGCGCGGCGTCCGCCTCCGTCAGCGGCAGCCCGTTCTCCGCCGCCCCGCTCGGCGCGCCGTCGGGCGGGGAACCGTCGCCCGAACAACCGGTGAGGGCGAGAAGGGCGGCGGCCGCACTCGCCGCCGGCATGACGCGGATACGCATGGGTCTTTTCTCCGTGGCAGGTGCATGGCAGATGACGGGACGAAAGGTCCGGAGTGCATGCTGCCACAGGGAGCGCCCGGCCACCGACGCCTTCAGCGCCTCCGGCTGCAGCGCCACTGGGACCGGCCGCTCCCTCTCCTGAGCCGCGCCCTGGGTGGCGGCTGAGGTTCCGGCCCGGAGACCGGACGCCCTGACCGGCCCGTCGCGGGGCCGCGCCGTCCCGGCCGGTCACCGTCGGCGCGCCGACGGCGGTTCGCTGACGGCATCCGGGGGGCGTGCGCGCAAGACTCGGGCCGGGGGAACGCGTCGGCGTCACGCGGCGGCGATGAGTTCTGCCGGGCGCAGGAGTCCCCCGTCGTCGTGTCACCGCACAAGGAGGAACGCGTGGCCCAGCTGTTGAGAGTGCAGAACTTCACCGTCTCGAGCGACGGCATCGGCGCCGGGGAGGACCAGACGCTGGAGAGACCGTTCGGTCACGTCGATCCCGCGCGTCTGCACAGCTGGGCCTTCGCCACCGCGAGCTGGCCCGGGCGCACCGACGGGGGAGGGAGCCGAGGGATCGACGACTACTTCACGCGGGACTTCACCCACAACATCGGCGCCGAGATCATGGGCCGTAACAAGTTCGGTCCGCAGCGCGGCCCGTGGGAGGACCACGAGTGGCAGGGCTGGTGGGGCGACGAGCCTCCGTTCCGCACCCCCGTGTTCGTCATGACCCACTACCCGCGGCCTTCCTTCACGCTGTCCGACACCACGTTCCACTTCGTCGAGGGCGACCCGGCCACGGTGCTGGCGCAGGCGCGGGAGGCGGCGCGGGGCAAGGACGTGCGGCTCGGCGGAGGCGTCGGCACGGTCCGGCAGTTCCTCGACGCCGATCTCGTCGACACCCTGCACGTGGCGGTCGCGCCGGTGGAGTACGGCACCGGACTGCGCCTGTGGGAATCCCCCGACGAGCTGCTCGACCGCTTCCACCTGGAGGTCGTGCCGAGCCCGAGCGGGGTGACGCACCACCTGTTCTGGCGGCGGTGACCCGCACCCGAGGAACACCCGAGAAAGACCCCAGGAACACCCGAGCCCGCCCGGCACGCACGGGGCGCGGCACGGCGGAGGCCCGGACCCCTGCACGACGGGTCCGGGCCTCCGGGGCGCGCGGCGGCCGGTCTCAGACCGTGGCGACGGTGGCGCCGCCGTCCGCCTCTGCGTCCGGCGGAGGCTGCTCGTCCGACTCGGTCAGCTGCTCACGGACGTAGTTCCACACCACCGCGATCAGCGCGGCGGCCGGGACGGCGAGGAGGCTGCCGACGATGCCGGCCAGGTTGCCGCCCAGGGTGACCGCGAGCAGGATGACCGCGGCGTGCAGCCCGAGGCCCCGGCTCTGGATCATGGGCTGGAAGACGTTGCCCTCCAGCTGCTGCACGCCGACGATGATCGCCAAAACGATCAGCGCGTCGGTGAGTCCGTTGGAGACCAGGGCGATGAGGACCGCGACGAAGCCGGCGAACAGGGCGCCGATCACCGGCACGAAGGCGGACACGAAGGTCAGCACCGACAGGGGCAGCACGAGCGGGATGTCGAGGAGCCACAGGCCGATACCGATGAGCACCGCGTCGATGAGGCCGACGAGGGCCTGCGAGCGGATGAAGGCGCCGAGGGTGTTCCAGCCGCGCTCCGCGACGGCGGGCACGTGGACGGCGTACTTGCCGGGCAGCTGGCGGCCGAGCCAGGGCAGGAACCGCGGGCCGTCCTTCAGGAAGAAGAACATCAGGAAGACGGCGAGGACGGCGGTGACGACACCGTTGATCACCGTCCCGACGCCGGTGACCACGGCGGAGACCGTGGCGCCCGCGCTGTTCTGCAGGCGCTCGACCGCGGAGTCGAGTGCCTTGCTGATCTCCGCGTCGTCGATGTTCAGCGGCGGTCCCGCGGCCCATTCCCGCAGGTGCTTGATGCCGTCCACCACCCCGTCGACCAGTTCGCCTGACTGGGAGGACACCGGGACGGCGATCAGGGCCACCACACCCGCCGCTATCACCAGGGCGAGCACGGTCACCACCGAGGCCGCGAGGGTTGCGGGCCAGCGGCGCTCGCGCAGGAAGCGGGTGACGGGCCAGGTGAGCGTCGTGAGGAACAGGGCGACGACGAGGGGCCACAGCACCGGCCACATGCGGCCCAGGAGCCACAGGGCGGCGGCGACCGTCAGCAGGAGCAGCAGCAGCTCGGCGGAGGTGCGCGCCGAGGAACGGAGCGCGGCGCGGGTTCGTATGGCACTCAACCTGTCAGGCATGAGGTCACTCTAGAGGCAGCCCCAAGTGGTGCCGGTGAGGCTCCAGTTGCGGGTCGCCGGACGGCCCCGGTGTCACCGTGGGCCGCGGTCGCGCAGGGTGGCGTCCAGGGAGCGCAGGAGTTCGCCGGTGCGGCCTCCGCCGGACGGGGCGGCCGGATAGCGCCCGAGCACGTCGACCAGAGCCGCGGTGGCGTGCCCCGCGGCCCGCCGCAGGTGGTCCTCGCCGACGGCACGGTCGTCCCCGGCGGCCAGTTCGGCGGCGCGGGCCGCGTGCGCGGCCGAGCCCAGGATGTGCTTGACCTGCGTGGCCTTGGCCAGCGGGTGCAGGTAGGCGGCGCCCGCCGCGGCCATGGCCGCCCGGGCCGCCTCGCGGGCCGCCGCGCCCTCGGCGGCCTGGGCCGCCTTGAGCGCCGCCCAGGCCGCGTCGCGCAGCGCCTTGCCCCGCTCGCCGCCCCGCGCGAACTCCCGGGCGGTGTCCAGGGCCCGCCGCGGGCGCGGGTCGTCGGGCCGGTCCGCCTCGAACACGTCGAGCACCGCCCGCGCGCAGGTCGCGGCGAAGGCGGTGACCTCGCGCAGGTCCTGCCGGCTGAGCGGAACCGGCTGGGGTCCGACCTCAGCCACGGGCGAAGGCCTCCCTGGTCACGTCCCGCTCGAGGGTGGCCGCCTGGTACCCGTAGGTGCGGATCTCCGGCACCTTGATCACTATGCAGAAACGATCCACCGACTCCAGGGCGCGCGCCACCTCGGCGTACCTGCGCCGGAGGTGGTGAACGGCCGCCCGGTTGGCCAGCGGGCTCTGGCCGCAGAGCAGGAGGACCGGGCGGCTCGCCTCCGGCGGCGTGAACTTGGCGACCAGCGCGTACTCCTGGACGTTCTTGTCGAAGGGGTACCGGTGCTCGCCGACGACGAGGGCCACGGAGTCGGGGTGACCCTCGCGGTACGGGAGCACGCGGACGCCGGGGAGGTGCGCCGCCAGGTGCCCTCCGGTGCGGACGTTGGCCTCCCCGAGCGGACCGCCGACGCAGAACTCGGTCCGGTCGTCGTTGCTGCCCCGGAACGTGTTGCTGGACTCCGTCACCACGTCGCTGCCGAACTGACCCGCCAGGGCGGCGATCTCGGCTATGACGTCGACGTCCTTGCGGTGGGTGACGTCGGGCAGGCCGTGCTTGTTGCCGACCACGACCAGGCACGGCTCACCCGGCACGACCCCGAAGAACGCGGCCTTGCGCCGCAGCGTCCTGGAGCGCTTGCCGCGCTCCCAGAGCCAGCCGCAGCCGCCTCCGATGAGGCTGGTCACCAGGCCGATCAGAACGTTGGCGATTACGGAAGAGATCGCTGCCCCCTGGGTCCCGGCGGGGCCGGCGCGCCCCGTCCGTCGGGGTGTTTCTACCACCCGCCGGTCGGGGACGGCCGCCGGTCGCCGGTGCCGGTGCCGGTGCCGGTGCCGGTGCCGGTGCCGGTGCCGGTCACCGGACATCTCCGCCACGCAGGACGGTTCCGCCCCCGTTCCCGGGGGCGGACCCGCACGACGGGCAGGACCCGCCGTCAGCCGACCTCCGTCACCGTGCCCGCGGCGACGGTCCGGCCGCCCTCACGGACGGCGAAGCCCAGGCCCGGCTCCAGCGGGACGTCGGAGCCGAGCTCGACCGTCATGTCGACGCTCTCACCCGGCCGCGCCGTGCCCGTCTCCCCCAGGTCGACGTCGCCCATCACGTCCGCGGTGCGGATGTAGAACTGCGGGCGGTAGCCCGTGGACACCGGGGTGCGGCGTCCGCCCTCGCGGGCCGACAGGATGCGCACCCGCGCGGTGAAGCGGCGGCTCGGCGTGACGCTGCCCGGCGCGGCGACCACGTGCCCGCGGCGCACCGCGTCCCGGGCCACCCCGCGCAGCAGCAGGGCGACGTTGTCGCCGGCCTGGGCCGACTCCATCGGCCGGCCGAAGGTCTCCAGCCCGGTGACCACCGACTCCAGCCCCGCGCCCAGCACTTCCACGCGGTCGCCCATGCGGACCGTGCCGCGCTCCACCGCGCCGGTGACGACCGTGCCCCGCCCGGTGATGGTCAGCACGTTCTCCACGGACAGCAGGAAGGGCGCCTCCAGGTGCCGCTCGGGCATCGGCACGTAGGTGTCGACGGCGTCGAGCAGCGCCTCGACGGCGGCGACCCACCGCGGGTCGCCCTCCAGGGCCTTCAGCCCCGACACCCGCACGACGGGCGCCTCCTCGCCCGGGTAACCGTGCGCGGCCAGCAGGTCGCGGACCTCGAGCTCGACCAGGTCGGTGAGCTCCGGGTCGCCGGCGTCGGCCTTGTTGAGCGCGACGACGATGTGCTCGACACCCACCTGGCGCGCCAGCAGCACGTGTTCGGCGGTCTGCGGCATCACCCCGTCGAGCGCGGACACCACCAGCACCGCGCCGTCGAGCTGAGCGGCGCCGGTGACCATGTTCTTGACGTAGTCGGCGTGCCCGGGCATGTCGACGTGCGCGTAGTGCCGGGTGTCGGTCTCGTACTCGACGTGCGCGATGTTGATGGTGATGCCGCGCGCGGCCTCCTCCGGGGCCCGGTCGATGCGGTCGAACGGGACGTAGCGGGAGGCCCCGCGGTCGGCGAGCACCTTGGTGATCGCGGCGGTCAGGGTGGTCTTGCCGTGGTCGACGTGACCCATGGTGCCGATGTTGAGATGCGGCTTGGTGCGGACGAATGCCGTCTTGGGCATGGCTGTTCCTCGCGATGCGACGCGCGGTGTCCGGCCCTCTCCTTCTGGGGAGCGGCCGGCGGGGACCCCGGATGCGGTTCTCCGACCCTCCCCCTACGGGGTCCGCCGGTAGTTCTGTCCGGGGAGGGTCACCTTCGGGCGCCGTCGGCGGCAGCGCCGACCGCTGCGCCTGCCGCGAGGAGTGCGGCGGCAGCCTTCGGAGCATCCGCGACCGCGGATGCTGCGACGAGGGCGAAGGCGTGCCGGAACATGTCCGAGAGCATGGCGGACGGGTGGCGGGCCCGTCGAACGGTTTTCGCGGGCTCGTCGGGTCGTCCGCGGCCCCGCTCCCCCACGGCCGCCCCGTGGGCTTATTGGGGTGCCGCTTCCCCACCGGTGGTGCAGACTCGCGCGCATGGCGGAGACGGCGGCGTTCAGGGACGCGGTGGAACACTGGGCGGCCGGCGGGCCCGCCGGGCAGGCGGGTGAACTGGCGGCGCGGCTGGGGCTTCGGACGGTGGTGCTGCTGGAGGGTCCGAGCGACCTCGCGGCCGTCGACGCGCTGGCCGCCCGGCACGGCCGGGACCTCGCGGCGGAGGGCGTGTGCGTCGTGACGATGAACGGCGCGATGAACGTGGGCCGCTTCGCGCGGGTCCTCGGGCCGCCCGGCCTCGGCCTGCGGCTCACCGGTCTCTGCGACGAGCGTGAGCGGGGCTACTTCGACCGCGCGCTGGAGCGGGCCGGGGCGCCCGCGCGGGACGTCTTCGTGTGCGTGGCGGACCTGGAGGACGAGTTCATCCGCGCCCTGGGCACGGAACGGGTCGAGGCCGTGGTCGCCGCCGAGGGCGACCTGCGTGCCTGGGAGATCTTCCTGGGCCAGCCCGCTCAGCAGGGCCGCCCCCGCGAGCGGCAGTTGCGGCGCTTCCTGGGCACCAAGAAGGGCCGCAAGATCCACTACGGTCGTGCGCTGGCCCAGGCACTCGGTCCCGGCGAGCTGCCCGCCCCGCTCGACGCCCTCTTCGCCGGCCTGTGACCCCGCAATTCCTTCCGAAGGAGACCGCCGACATGCCCTCGTACCTGCACGCGCTCACGTTCGACGCACTCGACCCCGCCCGCCTCACGCGTTTCTGGGCGGGCCTGCTGGAACGGGAGACCGGTGACGACTTCACCGTCCTGCCGACGGGCGACACCGGGTTCCTGCTCCGCTTCGTCGCGACGGACGAGCCCAAGTCGGTGCAGAACCGGCTGCACTTCGACCTGACCAGCGACTCCGTGGACGATCAGAAGGCGACGGTGGCCAGGGCGCTGGAGCTCGGCGGCCGCCACGCCGACGTCGGCCAGACCGGGGAGGAGGGGCACGTGGTGCTCGCCGACCCGGAGGGCAACGAGTTCTGCGTCATCGAACCCGGCAACAACTTCCTCGCCGGGTGCGGCTTCGTCGGCGCGCTCCCCTGCGACGGCTCGCAGGCGGTGGGGTACTTCTGGAGCCGGGCGCTGGGGTGGCCGCTGGTCTGGGACCAGGACGAGGAGACGGCGATCCAGTCCCCCGCCGGCGGCACGAAGATCACCTGGGGAGGCCCGCCGCTGATGCCGCGGGGCGGGGACCGGGACCGGATCCGCTTCGACCTCGCCGTCCCGGCCGGCGAGGACCTGCGGGCGGAGATCGACCGGCTGGTGTCGCTGGGCGCGAAGCACCTCGACGGCGACGGCCACGACGGCGGCCGGGTGACCCTCACCGACCCCGACGGCAACGAGTTCGCGGTGCACCGGGCCCGCTGGCCTGGCTCCGGTTCAGATCGTGACGACGGACGGATACGCATGACGGACATCGTGAAGGCTGCGGCGCGCAAGGTCTTCGAGCGCTACGACCTCGACGGGGACGGTCAGGTCACCGCGGAGGAGTACCGGCAGGTCGTCTCGGAGCTCGAGGGCTCGGAGATCACCGCGGAGCAGGCGCGCGCCCTGATCGACCCGCTCGACACGGACGGCGACCGCCAGATGTCCTTCGAGGAGTTCTGGGCGGGCATGAACGCCTGACCGTGCGCCGGTGCGTGCACGAGGGGCCCGGCGCGGGTGACGCGCCGGGCCCCGGTCGTGTCGGCACGGATCAGAGGTGGCGGCCCGGGGTCACCGTGAAGGTGGCGGGACCGGCCGGGAGGGTGACCGTGTACTGACGGAGGTAGGTGTCCAGGAAGGGCGAGCGCGCGCCCTGGGTGGGCACGTCGTCGGCCGGGTCGTCGAGAGCGAGCCGCAGCTGCGCCCCGGTGACCCTGATCGTCTCGCCCGAGGGCGTGTCGCGCCAGGAGCCGCTCTGCACCGAGCCGACCTCCACGGCGAGCACGTGGCCCGAACCAAGCGTCCAGTCCGTCGACTTGAGGTCGACGGAGAGCCGCCCGGTCTCCACCAGGGAGACCTGCTCGTCGAACATCACCGCGCTGCCGTCGGGGGCGACGTCGTACAGCTTGAGCATGACGTTGCCCTCGCCCCGCGCGGTCAGCCGGATCTGCGGCGTGCCCGTGACACGGACCGGCCTGTGCACCGGCTTCGACCAGACGAAGAAACTGGAGCCGACCTCCCCGGTCCTCTGCCGCTCGGCGACGCCCTTCGCCAGCCCCTCGGGCGCGGGCGCCTCCACGGCCGGAGCGTTCTCCATGTCCCACGTGCCGGATGGCGGTTCGGGCGTCCTGGCCGCGCTCTCCTGCCCGCCGGCGGCCAGGTCGGCCCGGGCGGACGCGCCGCCGTCGTCCACGTAGGAACCGCCGCCCAGCGACAGCGTCACCGACCGCTCCACCACGGGCCAGGTGCGCTGGGCCCGCCAGGCGCCGGTGCTGTCCTCGACGGAGTAGGCCGGGTACCGCACCGTGGGCCGGACGCCCTTCAGGTACTGGTCGTAGAAGGACAACGTCTCGTCGTACCAGCCCTCGCGTCCCATGGCGAGACGGCCGTCGCCGACCCGGTCGCCGCCGCGCACGTGGTCCCACTGGCCGAGCCAGCCGCGTTCGGGGCCGCGGTGGTTGTCGAGGTACTCCTCCATCTCCTCAGGCTTGGTGTTGTTCTCGACGAAGCCCTGGGTGACGAAGAGCGGGGTGTCGCTGCCGGCGGCCATCCTCGCGAGATCGCGCGCCTTCCAGTGCTCGCTCTCCTGGTCGGCGATGCGGTATCCGGCGGTGTTCTGCTCGACGCACTCCGGGTGCGACTGCTCCCAGCGGGCGTTGGCCTGGTAGCGGGCGTCGTCGTCCGCCATCGGCGGGAAGGTCGCGATGCCGTTGTAGGCGTTGGCGGTGCCGGTCACGTTCGGGCGGGGCACGCCGTTGGAGTAGATGTACTGGTACATGTCCCACACGGGCTCCTGGGCGACGACCGCCTTCAGGGCCCGCTGGTCGAGGTTGTTGCCGATCAGGCCGGTGACGGCGTCGTAGGACTTGCCGTACATGCCCACCGCGCCGGTGGACCACGGCTGCCGGGCCGCCCAGTCGATCGCGGCCTTCACGTCGGCCTGTTCCCCGGGTCCCGCCCAGTCGAGACAGCCGGTGGAGCCGCCGAAGCCGCGCAGGTCCACCATGACGAAGGCGTAGCCGTTGTCGAAGACGTCGGCGCCCTCGAGGAAGTCGTTGAACCGGGGGGACGGGCCGGTGTGGGTGAAGCCCTCGGGGCCGGTCTGGCCGGCGTGCGAGAAGTAGGGGCCGACGGAGACGATGACGGGCACCTTCTCGCCGGGGTCGAGCCCTTCCGGCAGCAGGACGTCGGCGTGCAGCTCGGTGCCGGAGTCGTCGGCGGACGGGAAGTAGTGCTGGGTCCAGACGGAACCCTCGGGGACGCGGTCGTTCTCCTGGTGGCCGACCGGGCCGGTGGCGGTGGCCACGGCTCCGGTTCCGTCCGCCGTTCCCGCGGGCGCCGCGCTCGCGGGGCCGGTGACGGTACCGGTCAGTGCGAGTGCGCCGACCAGTGCGGAGGCGGCCCAGGCGGTCGCGCGACGTGCTCTCACATGCTCCTCCATGGGTGGGTGCGAAGCAGTGCCGGTGGTGCGGTCGAGCTGGGCCGAGGCCCATGGCGCGCGAGCCTATGATCGTTCGGACGTCAGTTCAACGGGGCGGCGAGGGGCGGCTGTTGGCCTTCGGGCATCAAGGCCGGCCGGTCCGACCTCGCTTCCGGGTTCCGGCGGCGTCGGATTCGGCCCCGGTGGCGGGGACGGAATCCAGCCACTCCAGGAGCCGGCTCCCCTCACGGGTCATCACGTCCGGGTCGCGCAACGCGTTGGCCATGAGGGACATGCCCTGGTACGCGGAGACCAGGGTCAGCGCGAGGTCGTCCGGGCCGGGCGCCCCCATGGCGCGGAACTGCCGCCCGGTCCACTCCAGCAGACGCCGCATCACCGCGCCGGCCTCGCCGCCGAGCGTTCCGTCGGAGCGCTTGCCGAGCTCGACGGCCAGGGTGCCGGTGGGGCAGCCGTGGAGGGCGGCCACCTCGCGCTGCTCGATCCACGCCTCGACCAGCCCTTTGAGCCGGTCGCGCGGGTCCGCCGACAGCTGGAGCCGTGAGGTGAGTTCGTCCAGGTAGGCGCTGTGCTCGGACAGCGCGGCGAGGACCAGTTCATCCTTTGTCTTGAAGTAGTAGTAGACGTTCCCCACAGGTACGTCGGCCGCCCGCGCGATGTCGGCGAGGGTGGTCCGCTCGACACCCTGCCGGTGCAGGATACGGGCCGCCTCGGTCGTCAGCCGACGGCGTTTGTCTGCGGCCCGCACCTTGGGCGATTTCGAGTCAGTCACCCAACTGACTATAGATGCAAGCCGGTTGACCCGTGTAGCGTCTCCGGCACCGGAGTTAGTCAGCCGACTCACTCACCTACGGAGGGTTCCCCATGATCGTGGTGACAGGCGCCACCGGCAACATCGGGCGCACGCTGGTTCCGCTGCTCGCCGAGGCGGGCGGGGAAGTCGTCGCCGTCTCGCGGCGGCCGCGGCCCGAAGGGCTGCCCGACGGTGTCCGGCACGTGCGGGCGGACGTCGGTGACAGCGCGGGCATGCGTCCCGTTCTCGAGGGCGCGGACGCCTTCTTCGTCCTGCTGGGAGGCGAACTGAACGTCTCCGGCGAGAGCCCGGCAGCGCTGCTGGAGGCGGCGGTGGACGCGGGGGTGAAGCGGGTCGTCCTGCTCTCCTCGCAGAGCGTCGTCACCCGCCCCGACTCCCTCTCGCACGCCCGGCTGCGTGCGTTCGAGGACGCGGTCCGCGCGGCGGGCGTGGGTCACACCGTCCTGCGGCCGGGCGGGTTCGCCTCCAACGCCTTCGCCTGGGCCGATACGGTCCGCGCCGAGCGGACGGTGTACGCCCCGTTCGGCGACGTGGCCCTGCCGGTCGTCGACCCGGCCGACATCGCCGCGGTGGCGGCGGCCGCCCTGCTGGAGGAGGGGCACGCGGGGCGCGAGTACACCCTGACCGGGCCGCGGGCCGTCAGCCCGCGCGAGCAGGCGGCGGCCCTCGGAGAGGCCCTGGGCGAGGAGGTCCGGTTCGTCGAACTCTCGCGGGAGCAGGCGCACGCCCGGATGGCACGGTTCATGCCCGAGGACGCGGTCACCGGCACGCTGGACATCCTGGGCGCCCCGGTTCCGGACGAGCGGACGGCCGGCCCGGACGTGGAGCGGGTCCTGCACCGCCCGGCCAGGCCCTTCGCCGACTGGGCCGCGCGCAACGTGGAGGCCTTCCGACAGGACCCGCACGCGCCCGAGGAGGGAACGGTCACCTCGCGCGCCGTTCGCGCCGCCCGGCGGTCACGTCAGGCGCTGACCGCTCCCGCGGCCGACGCGATCTCCGCGCGGATCTCCTCGAGCCGGTCGTCGAGGTAGAAGTGGCCGCCCGGGAAGGTGCGCAGCCGGAACGGTCCCGTGGTGTGCAGCGACCAGCGCTCGACCTCGGCGACCTCGACCGCGGGATCGCTCTCCCCCGCCAGGGCGATCACCGGGCAGGCAAGGCGCAGCCCGTCGGGGGCGCGGTAGTGGTTGCTGGCGTGGAAGTCGTTGCGGACGGTCGGCAGGACCAGTTCGAGGAAGGCGGGGTCCTCCGGGATCGGGGCGCCGGTGTCCCCGCGCAGGAGCTCCAGGATGTCGAGCACCTCCCGGTCGCTCTCCAGCGCCGGCAGCTCGCGACGCGTCGTGAGCGACGGGGCCCGCCGGGCGGAGGCGAACAGCGCGCGGACCCTCGCCCCGCCCCTCTCCAGCCGGACGGCGGTCTCGAAGGCCACGGCCGAGCCGAGGCTGTGCCCGAACAGCACCAGGGGGAGGTCGGTCCACGGCTCGAGCTCGCGGGCGATGTGGTCGGCGAGCTCGCCGACGTCCGGGACCAGGGGTTCGGCGATCCGGTCCTGCCGCCCGGGGTACTGGACGGCCAGCGCCTGGACGGCCGGCGCGAGGGCGCGGGAGAGCGGATGGAAGTAGGTGGCGCCGGCACCGCCGTGCGGGAAGAACACGACGTGCGGCGCGTCCGCCGCCGCGGTGTGGAACCGGCGTATCCAGGCCGTTCTCTGCGGGCGCTCGCTCACTGCCCCGTCCTCCCTGCCGCTCGACTGCACACGTGCCATCCGATCATCGCACCGCCCGCTCGACTGCCGATCGGCTGCCCCACCCGCCCCTGACCTGCGACTTCACCACCCAGCGCCATTCGAAGGGATTTACCTTACGCCAAGGGGAATGTTCCGCTTCGTATCAAATGTTGTGATAAATGCGAAGTGCTGGAGTTCGCCCGGCGACCGGACCGGCTGGGGGTGCGCACCCGCATCCGGTACGTGCTGGTGCCCGGCTGGACGGACGACGCCGGGGCGATCGGCGGCCACGTGCTGCCGTTCCACGAGCTCGGGGCGGCCAAGTACGAGGCGATGGGTTTGCCCTTCCCGCTGAGGGACACCCCCTCGCCGGACGCGGAGCTCGTGGAGCGGGTCCGCGGGCCGTTCCGGGCCCGGGGGCTGCGCGCCTACTGAGTCCACCGAGCAGACGCCTGGGGGAGTTGAGACCACCGGGAGGTCACAGGCCTCCGACCTTCCGGCGAAGGGTCCGGACGCGGAGCGGCTTTGGGGAGCCGCCGAGCGTCCGGACCTGCACGTTCCGCCCCTCGCACACTGCTGCGATCATGGCCTGAAGTCGCCCTTCGACCCGCCCAGGAGGCCCCCGATGTCCCTCGAGACGTCCCTCGACGCGCCCTTCGACGCCGCCGCCGTGCGCGCCGCCTTCCCCGCCCTGCTCGCCTCCGACTGGGCCCGTTTCGACGCCCCCGGCGGCACGCAGACGCCCGCGCCGGTCGTGGAGGCGATCGCCGAGGCCCTCACCCGCCCGCTGGCCAACCGCGGCCGGCTCACCGAGGCGCAGCGCAACGCGGACGACGTCGTGGCCGGGGCCCGCCGTGCCATGGGCGACTTCCTCAACACTCCCGCCTCCACCGTGGTGTTCGGCCGCAGCGCCACCCAGCTGGTGTACGACCTGGCCCGCACCCTGGCCAAGGACTGGGGCCCGGGCGACGAGGTGGTCGTCACGCGGCTGGACCACGACTCCAACATCCGCCCGTGGGTCCAGGCCGCCGAGGCGGCGGGCGCCACCGTGCGGTGGGCCGGATTCGACACCGTCACCGGTGAACTGCGCCCGGAGCACGTCGAGGCGGTGCTGTCGCCGCGCACCCGTCTGGTCGCGGTGACGGCCGCCTCCAACCTCAACGGCGCCCGCCCGGACGTGCCGGCCCTGGCCGCCCTGGCGCACTCCGTGGGCGCGCTGCTGCACGTCGACGCGGTGCACTACGCCGCGCACGTCACCGTCGACCTGCCCGCCCTCGGCGCGGACACCCTGGTCTGCTCGCCGTACAAGTTCCTCGGCCCGCACCTCGGGGTGCTCACGGGGCGGGCGGAGCTGCTGGAGTCGCTGCGCCCCGACAAGCTGCTGCCGTCCAGCGACGCCGTCCCGGAGCGCTTCGAACTGGGCACGCTGCCCTACGAGTTGCTGGCCGGCACCCGGGCCGCGGTGGACTTCTGGGCCTCCCTCGCGCCGGCCGGCGCCGACGGCACGGACCGCCGGGCGCGGCTGGTCGCCGCCTTCGCCGCGGTGGAACACCACGAGGACCGGCTGCGGGCCCGCATCGAGGAGGGGCTGGCCGAACACCCCGGCGTCACCCTGCACTCGCGGGCCGGGCTCCGCACGTCCACGCTGCTGTTCACCGTCGAGGGCGTCGAGGCGGCCGAGGTCTCGCGGCGGCTGGCGGACCACCGGGTGGACGCCCCGGCGAGCTCGTTCTACGCCCTGGAGGCCTCCCGCCACCTGGGGCTGGGCGACGCGGGCGGCGTGCGGGTGGGCCTGGCCCTCTACAACGACGACGCGGACGTCGACCGCCTGCTGGCGGCGCTCCGCACCGTCCTGGGCTGAGCCCCGAGCCGCGCCTCAGCCTTCCGGCTGCGTGAGCCGGAAGGCCGCCCCCGGCGCGGCGGGCCGCCGGCCGTCCGCCAGGGCGGCGCGGACGCCCGCGGCCACCTGCGAGGGGAGGACCGGCACGGGATCGGAGATCCGTCGCGGGTTACAGTGCGCTGCTTGATCACGGACGACCGGAAGGGGCGGGAGATGCGGAGAGCGGCGAGCGGGGTGGTGGTGTGCGCCGTGGTGGGGGCGGTGCTGTCGGGGTGCTCCGCCGGGGAGGCGGAGCGGGGCTCGGCGGACGGGCGCGGCAAGGGTCCCTCGGCGTCGGCCCCGGGTGGGGAGAAGGGCGGTTCCGCGGAGGTCGCGAAGAGTGCGGGGACCGTGGGGCCGGACGGGTCGGCCTGCGAGCTGCCGGTGGCCTTCGACGTGGCGAAGGGCTGGAAGGCCGAGACCGTGCAGGGGGCCGAGGCGCTGGGTGAGGACGTGCCGGAGGAGCTGGAGGGCTTGGAGGAGCTGTTCCGTCAGGGGCCGGTCGCGGCCGCCTGCGAGGTCGACGCCAAGGGCGCCGGGCACATCGGCTTCCTCCGCGTGTGGACGGGCGATCCGTCCGACGACGACGCCACCGCCGTGCTGAAGGAGTTCGTCGCGGCGGAGGCCGAGGGCTCCGAGAAGGCCGAGTACAGCACGTTCCGGACCGAGGACAAGCTCGAGGCCGCCGCGGTGAGTTACCTGACCACCAGCCCGCTGTGGGAGAAGCTCGTGCCGCAGCGCGCGCTCGCCGTGGTCACCCCCGACGGACCCGTGGTGCTGCACCTCGGAGGCTCCGACGAGGAGGAGCACCGGGCCATGCTCCCGGCGTACGAACTGGCCCGCACCACCCTGCACACCACCTGACCGGACTCCGGCGTCCCCCGGCGGAACCGCCGGTACCGGCCGGCCGTCCTCCCCCGTGTCCGTCGAGTGCAGGGGAGGCACGACATCGTGGCTTGGCAGAACAACACCCCACCGCCACCACCACCGCCACCGGTTCCGCCGCAGCTGCCGTCCGCGGGCAGCCGGGCGAAGGGCTGTCTGGGGAGTCTGCTGTCGCTGGGCGTGGTGATCGCGCTCGGGTTCGGGGCCTCGCAGGTCTTCGACGACGACGACACCTCGGGGCCGTCCGCGTCGCCGTCCGCGTCCTCGTCGTCGTCCGGCGGCGACGGGAAGGCGCGCAACTGGAGCAAAGGTGACTGCGGCGGCCCGGACCCGGAGAAGGGCTCCGACAGTTACCGGATGGTCGACTGCGACGACTCCGGGGCGACCTTCGAGGCGCTGGAGATCATGGACGCCTCCATCATGCCGGAGTCCATCCAGTGTCCGGCGGGCACCGACCTGATCATCGAGGTGTCGATCACCTACGGCCGCTCGAGCTCCGGCGGCGGCATCCCCACGGAGACCGTCTGCGGCCGCAACCTGTCCGGCGACCACCCCGGCGACGCGGGCGCGGGCGGCGGTCAGCTGGTCAAGGGCGACTGCGTGGACGACCGGGCGCAGGAGATCGCCTGCGCGTCCGCGGGGTCGTCGGACCTGAAGGTCCTCGGACTGGTCAAGAAGAAGGCCGACTGCCCGTCGGGGACGACGGAACCGATGGAGCTGCTGTTCGCGATCGGCCGGCCGTACGACGTGATCTGCGGCGGCAAGGTCTGACCGTCCGGTCCCGCCCGCGCGAGCGGAGGGCCCGGTCGAGGCCGGGCCCTCAGCGGCGGGTCATTCGGAGGACAGGCGTCCCGCCAGCTGTTCGTGGATGCGGGCGCTCGCCTCGTTCAGGCCGACCACGGTGACCCGCTTGCCCCGCTGCGCGTACTTGTTCTCGACGGCGTCCAGCGCGGCCACCGAGGAGGCGTCCCAGATGTGGGCGGCGGACAGGTCGATGACCACGTCGTCCGGGTCGCCCTGGTAGTCGAACTGGGTCACCAGGTCGTTGGACGAGGCGAAGAACAGCTCACCGTCGACCCGGTAGACCACCCGCCCTTCCTCGGGCCGGACGGCGGCGGTGACGTTCACCAGATGCGCGACCCGCCGGGCGAAGACCACCATCGCGGTGATCGAGCCGACCACCACGCCGACGGCCAGGTTGTGGGTGACGACCACACAGACGACGGTGATCACCATGACCGTCGTCTCCCCCACCGGCATCCGCCGGAGCGTCCGGGGCGCGACGGAGTGCCAGTCGAACGCGGTGATCGAGACCATGATCATGACCGCGACCAGCGCCGCCATCGGGATCTCGGAGACCACCGGGCCCGCCGCCACGCACAGGATCAGCAGGAAGAGGCCGGCCAGGAAGGTCGACAGCCGGGTGCGAGCGCCGGAGACCTTGACGTTGATCATGGTCTGGCCGATGACCGCGCAGCCGCCCATGCCGCCGAAGAAGCCGGTGACGATGTTGGCGATGCCCTGGCCGACGGCTTCCCGGGTCTTGCTGGAGTGGGTGTCGGTGATGTCGTCGACCAGCTTGGCCGTCATCAGCGACTCCATCAGGCCCACCAGCGCCATGGCGAAGGAGTAGGGCGCCACGGTGGTGAGGGTGTCGAGGGTGAACGCCACGTCGGGCAGCCCCGGCACCGGCAGCGCCGACGGCAGCTCACCGCGGTCGCCGACGGTCGGCACGGCGATCCCGGCCGCCACGGTGATCACGGTGAGGATGACCACGGTGACCAGCGGGGCGGGCACCGCCTTGCTGATGCGGGGGAAGAAGACCAGCATGGCCAGACCGGCCGCGAGCAGCACGTACACCGCCCAGGGGACGTCCGTCAGCTCGGGGATCTGCGCCAGGAAGACCAGCATGGCCAGCGAGTTGACGAAGCCGACCATCACCGAGCGCGGCACGAACCGCATCAGCCGGGCGACGCCGAGCAGGCCGAGCGCGATCTGGAAGACGCCCGCCAGGATCACGCCCGCGATCAGGTACCCGAACCCGTGCTCCCGGTTGAGCGGGGCGATCACCAGGGCCACCGCGCCGGTGGCCGCCGAGATCATCGCCCGGCGACCGCCGACCACCGAGATGGTCACCGCCATCAGGAACGAGGCGAAGAGGCCGACCGCGGGATCGACGCCCGCGATCACCGAGAAGGAGATCGCCTCGGGGATCAGGGCGAGCCCGACCACCAGGCCGGCCAGCACCTCGGTCCGCCAGACCTTGGGGTCGCGTGTCCAGGCGGGCAGGGCGGGCCGGGGGCGGCGACGCGCGCCGGCCGGGGCCGGCGACGGCGTGAAGGACATACGGGACCGATCTTGAACAGGGGCGCCGGGTGGGCGCTGCGGGGAGGTGGGGCCGAGGGGGCGGGGTCAGCTGCCGTTGTAGCGGCCGGGCCGGTGGTTCATCGCTATGACCATGTTGAGGACGGCCACGCCCGCCAGCGAGGCGAGGACCACCATCGGTTCCACCAGCGGCAGGGCGCAGAGGATCACCACCGCGTCCAGGGCGAGCTGCACGTACCCGGCCCGCCAGCCGTAGCGGTCCTGGAGGTGCAGGGCGAGGATGCCGAAGCCGCCGCCGCTGGCGTTGTGGCGGAACACCACGATCATGCCGAGGCCGACGCACAGGCCGCCGAACACCGCGGCGTACCAGGGGCTCATCCCGGAGAGGGTGACCAGTTCCTGCTGGACGGGGGTCAGCGCCGAGGTGAGCGCGACCACGGCCAAAGTGCGCAGGGTGAACGACCGGCCCATGCGGCGCACGGCGAAGTAGTAGAAGGGCAGGTTGACCACGAAGAACACCACGCCGAGCGGCAGCCCGCCCGCGTAACTGATGAGGAAGGACGTGCCGGCGAGACCGCCGGTGACGCCGCCCACCGCGTGCAGGAGGGTGAGTCCCCAGGACATCAGGAAGGCGCCGATCACGTACGCCGCCAGGTTCTCCGCGAGGGTGTGCGGAGTGGCCGCGGCGGCGGGGGCCGGGGCCGGGGAGTCGACCGCGGCCTCGGAGTCGGCCGTGGTCGAGAGGGCAGAACTCGACATGACCGAAAAAGTACCACCCATTTTTCGCACGCCTGTTTCCAGGCGATGTCACCCCGTGGTACAGGGCAGCCGCGGGCCGCTCAGGCGGTGACCTCGTACCGGCTGCTGCAGATCGCGGTGTCGCCCTTCACCGCGCACACCCACATGGTGTAGCGGTTGCCCTCGCCGAGGTTGCCGCTCGCCCAGTCCTCGTACGGCGAGTTGTGCCCCGCCGTGCTGGCGATGCGGCCCGTGCTGAGGTGGGCCCGGATGCCCCAGCCGTCGGCGAGGCTGTCGTTCGCCACCAGCGTGTCACCGGGGTAGTCCAGGTAGGGGTCCTGCCACCAGTAGGCGTAGCCGGCGTGGCTGCCGTTGTTCTTCACGTCGATCCGCACGTCGCCGTTGGCCATGAAGACGGGGCTGAAGGTGAAGTTGGGCAGGGCGGAGGCCGGGGCCGCGCCGGCGGTGAGGGCCGCGCCGGCGAGCAGTCCGGCGGAGGCGAGCAGGGCGAGCGCCCGGCGGCGCCAGGTGCGTATGGTCATGCGAATCCCCCGGTTCCGGTTCCGCGCCGGCCGCCGGCGCAGCGGTGCGCCGCGCGGGAACGACCGCCCGGGCACCGGCATCCTGCCCAGCCGCCCCACCGGTCACACCCGGACACGGCGCCGCCCGCGCTCCGGGCCCTCGTGGGGCGCGGTGGCGCGGGCGGCGTTCTGGCGCGGACCGGGCGGTCAGGCCTGCTCGACCGTCGCGGCGGCGATCTCGTTGTCCACGTAGCTCTCGTCGGCGGGGAGGCTGTCCATGAAGGAGCTCACCGAGAAGACCGCGCGGCCGGGGCCGGGCTGGCCGTAACCGGGCGGGGAGGACAGGCCGAAGTCGTCCATCGTCTGGCGGTAGGCCTGCAGCAGCCGGATGTGGTACTCCAGCGGCGCCCCGTCGGGGTTGGTCTTGCCCAGCGGCGTGGTCGGCTCCGGGCACCAGGTGGTGAAGCGGGGCGTGATGCCGTTCGACATGAAGAAGCGCAGGCCCTCGGTGGTGGAGGCGATGGCCTCGTCGACCGTCTTGAAGCCGAACGGCTCGGCCATCTCGATGCCGGCCACGAAGTTCGGGATCACGTTGCGCGGGCCGAAGATCTCCGCGGAGTCCAGGATCCGCTTGTGCCACTCGTCGCGGCCGACGTAGCGCTCCTTGCCCGGGCAGTGCAGCTTGAACAGGTACTCGTCCCACACCTCGTAGTTGGGGTGGTAGATCTTGACGCCGTAGTCCTTGAACCGCTGCACGTCGTCCTTGGGCAGCGCCTGGGCGACGACCTTGCCGATCCAGCGGTCCGGGAAACGCTCCTCGATGGCCTTGGCGTAGTGACCGTAGAAGTCGGCCTCGTCGCGCCCGGCGACCTTGGAGGTGATGGCGCCGCCGGTGAGCGTGTAGGCGGTGGAGACCTTCTGGGTGTCGTACCTGTCGATGATCTCCAGGGCCTCCAGCACCTCCTCCACGTCCTTGACGCCCGTGTAGGGGCGGCCGGCCTTCTTGTGCTGGCGCCAGTTGTGGTTGATGTCGCAGTACTGGCACTCCTCCTTGGCGCCGAAGTACTGGCACACCCGGAAGACCGTGAGGTAGATCAGGTAGCCCCACTGGATGGTGGGCGCCACCTCCATCACGGACTTCCCGTTGGAGAGCTTGTGCCGGTAGTACTCGGGCATCGGCGGCACGCCGACGTCGGCGATGCGCTTCCCGTCGAGGTAGAGGCCCAGCACGTTGTGCTCGTCGGCGGCGACCCGGTAAGGGGAGGTCGGGTTGACCCGGACCGAGACGACGGTGCGCCGCAGGTCGTAGGGACCGCCGGTGAGGATGATCTCCTCCGGCGGGCGCCGCAGCGCGGCCTCGCCCAGTTCGGGCAGGGTGCCGTGGTCGAAGGAGAAGATGAAGTAGGACTTCGGCTTGACCTCGCCGTCCTCGTTGTCACTGAGGGCCGAGGCGTCGAAGGCGACGCCGCCTCGCAGCAGGTCCTCCTTGAACACGGCCTCCCGCGGTACCCCCGGGAACCGCTCCATCAGATCCTCGACCAGCGCGGTACGACTGCCCGTGTCCGTGCTCATACCGTTCTCCTTCCCGTGCAGCGACTTCTCACCGTATGCCGCCGGTGACGCGGGCGCGGTACCGGGTCCCCGTGTCACGTGCCCCGGACCGTACGGATGTGGGGGACCTCACAGTCGTCCGGGCAGGTGAGGGGTTTCCCTTTCCCGGGTGAGAGGCTGAAAGCCGGACCTCGCGCCGCGTGTGTCCTCGCGGTACCGCGCCCGCACGAAGGAACCTCGCATGCCCCGCACCACCACCGACGCCCTCACCAACTGGGCCGGCAACATCGTCTTCTCCCCCGCCGGGACGGCCCGGCCGGGATCGGTCGGGGAGCTCCGGGAAACCGTGGCCGGCGCGCGCCGCCTGCGGGTGCTGGGCAGCGGCCACTCCTTCAACACCATCGCCGACCCCGGCACGGACGGCCTGCTGCTCTCGCTGGACGAACTGCCGGCCGAGGTCGAGGTGGACAAGGCCGCGCGCACCGTCCGGGTCGGCGGCCAGGTCCGCTACGCCCGGCTGGCCCGCGAGGTGCACGCGCACGGTCTGGCGCTGGCCAACATGGCCTCGCTGCCGCACATCTCGGTGGCCGGGTCCGTCGCCACCGGCACCCACGGATCCGGCGTGGACAACGGCCCACTGGCCTCGGCGGTGCGCGAGGTGGAGCTGGTCGCCTCCGACGGCTCGCTGCTCAGGATCGGCCGCGACGACGCCCGTTTCGGCGGCGTGGTCACCTCGCTGGGCGCGCTGGGCGTCGTCACCGCCCTGACCCTGGACCTGGAGCCGGCCTTCGAGGTCGAGCAGCGGGTCTTCACCGAGCTGCCGCTGGCGGGGCTGGACTTCGCCGCCGTCGCGGGGTCCGCCTACAGCGTCAGTCTCTTCACGTCCTGGCGGCGTCCGGTCTTCGAGCAGGTCTGGGTCAAGCACCGGACGGACCGCGGCCCTCTCGACTTCGGGTGGGCGCCCGCGGCCGACGCGCCGCTGCACCCGGTGCCGGGCATGCCGGCGGGCAACTGCACCGAGCAGTTGGGCGTTCCGGGCCCCTGGCACGAGCGGCTGCCGCACTTCCGGGCCGAGTTCACGCCGAGCAGCGGCGACGAGCTCCAGTCGGAGTACCTGCTGCCGCGCGGCTCGGCCGTGGAGGCGCTGCACGCGCTGGCCGAGGTCCACGAGGAGATCGCGCCCGTCCTGCAGATCTGCGAGGTCCGCACGGTGGCCGGTGACGGGCAGTGGCTGAGCCCCGCCTACGGCCGGGACAGTGTCGCGCTGCACTTCACCTGGGTGGACGACACCGCGGCGGTGCTGCCGGTGATCGGCCGGGTCGAGGAGGCACTGGCGCCCTTCGACCCCCGCCCGCACTGGGGCAAGGTGTTCACCGTGCCCGGGCCGGTGCTGCGCGGGCGCTACACGCGGCACGCCGAGTTCGCGGCCCTCGCCGCGGAGCTGGACCCGCGCGGCGCCTTCCGCAACGCGTTCGTCGACGAGTTCCTGGGCGGCTGAGCGGGCGGCGCCCCGAGACGGGCGCCGCCGATCCGCCGCCCGCCCCTCGGCCCGCTTCAGGGCGTCCCAGCCTTCCCCGCTGTCCCGGCCGGGGTCGACGACCAGAGGTCGCCGGCCAGGCGCTCGACGGCACTGGAGGAGCTGATGGTCAGCGAGGACATGATCGAGGACGTCACCGCCTTCGCCACCAAGCGCGCCCCGCGGTGGAAGAACCGCTGAGCCTCGGGGCCTCAGTCGTTCAGGACGTCCCGGATCAGGCTCGCGACCAGTTCCGCGAGGTCTTCGGACGGCGCGGCGGTCAGGGTCTCGAGCGCCTTGGACGAGCGGCTGATCATGATGCCGGCGAGAGCGGCGGCGGCGGTCTCCGCGCGGAGCCGGGGGCGGTCGAGGCCCGCGTCCCTCGCGCGCGCCTCCAGGGGTTCCACCAGTCGGGTGAGTAGCACCGACATCGCGGCTTCCTGGATCTCGGGGTTGTCGTGCGGGCGGATGGCCGCCTGGAGGGCGGGCGTCGGCGCGGCGGACGGCGCGTGCCGTTCGAGCATGGCGCCCACCGCCTCCGGGTCGGTCAGGTCGGGCGGCTCGGCGCCGCGCACGTGACCGGCCGGGCGCAGCGCCTCGAGGTACAGGGCGGCCTTGCCGCCGAAGTACCGTGCGATGAGCGTCGGGTCGAGGCCGGCGGCGCGGCCGATGTCGCGCACGGTGGTGCGTTCGTAGCCGTGTTCGGCGAACAGGTCCCGGGCCGCCTCCAGCAGGCGGGCCCGGCTGTCGGTGGAGCTGCGGCGCCGGCGGGCGGCGGCTTCGTCGGAGGTCATCGGTTGCGGCCTCCTGCCGGTACCTCGTCGGGCTCGTAGGCGACGGCGCCGACGACGGCGGACTCCACGCTCTCCTCGACGGCGCGGTCGGTGGCGACGGCGTCCACGCCGGCCGGCTCCGGCCCGTCGGCGGCCGGACGGCCGCGCAGCTGCAGGACCAGGCTGACGACGGCGGTCAGGAGGCACATCCCGATGCCCACCCAGGCTCCGACCGTGTAGCCCTGGGTTTCGGGATAGCGGCTGGAGGCCGCGGTGTGCGCGGTCAGGATGGTGGCCGACAGCGCGCTGCCCACCGAGTAGCCGACCTGCCGCAGGACCTGGTTCAGGGCGAGGGCGCTGCCGGTCTCGCCCTGCGGCACGGCACTGACGATCATGCGCGGCATGACGGCGAAGGAGCAGCCGATGCCCAGGCCCGCGAGGCCCATGACCACGAACAGCTCCCACAGCTGGTCCCGGTCGGCGATGAAGAGCAGCAGGGCGGCAGTGAAGGCGAGCATGGCGAGGGGCAGCACCAGGCCGGGACGCAGCCACCGTCCGAGGTAACCGGAGAGCTTGCTGGAGAAGTAGCTCGCGGCGGACATGGGCAGCAGCACGAGGCTGCCGACCAGGACGGACGCGCCCAGCCCGTAACCCGTCGACTCGGGGGTCTGCACGTAGCGGATGACCATCGACATCAATATGTACATGCCGACGCCCGCCAGGACACCCGCGATGTTGGCGGTCGCCACGGTGGGGTTGCGCATCAGCCGGAGGTCGATCAGCGGAAGTCGGGTCCGCAGCTGGTGCCAGATCCAGACCGCGAGGACGACGAGGGAGAGCGCCGCGACGCCGATCAGCCGGGTGGAACCCCAGCCCCAGTCCCCGCCCATGCTGAGGCAGAGCATCGCTCCGGCCAGGCCGAGCCCGAGCATGACCGCTCCGGTGAGGTCGAAGCGCTGGGAGACGCGGTGGCCGCTGCCCGGTACGACGAGCGCGGCCAGGACGAGGGCGATCAGGCCCAGGACGGCCGCCATGCAGAAGGCGACCTGGTAGTCCAGGTGCTCCGCGACGACGCCGGTCAGCGGGTATCCGAGGCCGACGCCGACGACCGCTGTCACGGACAGGGTGGCGAGCGTGGAGCGGGCTCGTGCGGGTGAGAGGTGGTCGCGGGCCACGCCCATCACCAGCGGAAGCAGCGACAGCCCGACGCCCTGCAGACCTCGGCCGAGCACCAGGAGCCCGAAGACGCCGGTCGGCAGGGCAGCCAGCACGCTGCCGAACGTCATCGCCGCGAGTGTGGCGATCAGTAGGCGCAGGCGGTGGGGGCCGTCGGCGAGCCGGCCTATGACCGGCGCCGACACGGCACCCACGAGCAGGGTGATCGTCAGCATCCACTGGGCCGTGCCGAGGGCGACGTCGTAGTCCGTGGCGATCGTCGGGACGAGCGGTGCCCCCAGGCTGCTGATCACGGCGGTCAGAAGGCCGATGTAGACCAGCAGGGGCACCAGGAGGCGGCCTCGCCAGGTCGTGCCGTCCACCAGGGCCGGACCGGGACGAACCGATGTGCTCAAGGCGCTCCTCCGATGTCCACAGACGATGTCATCACTTGTAGACTAACGAACTCCAGAACAATCCGGACACCGGAAGCCGCTCGGACGGGCGTCGACGGCAGTGAATCCGAGCACGGTGCGCTCGCGCGGGGGATCCCGCCCGGCCCCGTCCGCGTTGCCGTCGCCGTCGTGGGGACACATGGAAGGGCGAGGGCTCACGGCCTGGGCCAGCAGCGTCCCCGCCGGCGTTCGACCGACCCCGCCCTGCTGCGCATCTTCCTCCGCGACCGCGCCGGCCGCGGGCGGGGCGCACGGCCTACCGTGGCGCCATGACACGCCGCCTGCTGGTCCACACCCGCACCACCGACTACCGCCACGACTCGATCCCCGCCGCGCTGGCCGCGGTGGGCGGCCTCGAGGGGTTCACCGTGGACGCCACCGAGGATCCGGCCGCCCTGGAGGGCGACCTCGCGCCGTACGCGGCGGTGGTGTTCCTCTGCACCTCGGGCGACATCCTCACCGACGCCGGCCGCGCCGCGCTGGCCGCCGCGGTCGAGTCCGGGACCGGTTTCGCCGGCGTGCACTCGGCGGCCTGCACCGAGGAGAACTGGTCCTGGTACACGGACGAGCTGCAGCGGTCGCGGTTCGCCGGTCACCCCCCGTTCGGGACGGACGTGGTGCTGGTCGAGGACCGCGCGCACCCGGCGACGGCCCATCTGCCGGCCGAGTGGACGTGGAGCGACGAGTGGTACGACTTCGACCCGGTCCCCGACCCGGCGGAGGTCTCCGTGCTGCTCCGCGGCGGCGAGGACCGTCACCCGCTGGCCTGGCACCACCGGCAGGGCCGCGGGCGCGTCTTCTTCACCGCCCTGGGCCACGACGCCGCGGCGTACGCGGACCCCGCCTTCCTGGCCCACCTGCGCGGCGGCCTGGAGTGGGTCTGCGAGGGCCGGAGGTAGGGACAGCCCCCGTACGACGAAGGGGGCGCACCGGATCGTGACGGCGCGCCCCGCTCCGTAGCGTCGGAAGCGTCGAAACACGTCGACGTGCACACCCCGCCCGACCTGAACGGAGGCCCTCGTGGCCGCAGTCAACCGCACCGCCCGTGTCGCCCTGGTGAGCGCCGGCGCCGTCCTCGCGCTGGCGGCCCTGAGCGGCTGCGGCGCCGACCTCGACGACGCGAAGCCGGAGAAGCGGTCCTTCGCGGCGACGGCGGGCCCCCTCACCATCGACACCGACAACGGCGACGTCGCGGTGCGCCCGGCCGACGTCGAGAAGATCGAGGTGACCCGGTGGTTCGCCGGCCGGGCGCTGATCGGCGACCCGGAGGCCACCTGGGAGATGGACGGCGACCGGCTGGAGCTGCGGACCGACTGCGGTCTGCTGGCCGGCAACTGCTCCGCCCGCTACGAGGTGCTGGTCCCCCGGGACACCCGGCTGACCGTCACCGGCGACAACGGCGACATCCAGGCCGAGGGCTTCGGCACCGCGCTGCGCATCGAGACGGACAACGGCGACGTGGAGGTGACCGGTTCCACCGGTCCGCTCACCCTGGAGGGCGACAACGGCGACCTGCGGGCCACCGGCCTGACCTCCTCGCAGGTGACGGTCGAGTCCGACAACGGGGACGTCCAACTGGTCTTCGACGCCGCACCGCGCCGCACGAACGCCACCTCCTCGAACGGCGACGTGACGCTGGAGGTGCCGGAGGGCACCGCCTACCGGGTGGACGCCGAGGCCGGCAACGGCGACGTCACCACCGGGCTGGCCACCGACCCCGAGGGCGCCCACCGGCTGGACGTGCGCTCCGACAACGGCGACATCGTGCTGCGGACGGCGAGCTGACGCCTACCGCCGGGCCAGGTGCTTACGCCTGCCGGGCGGCGTGGTCGCCGAGGAGGGCGGTCAGCCCGTCGGCCAGCTCGGTGCGCCAGCACAGGTAGTCGTGGCCGCCGTTGAACTCGCGGTAGGAGAAGTCGGCGTCCCGCTCGGCCAGCGCCTCGCGCAGGTTGCGGGTGGCGGGGGCCAGCACCCACTCCTGTGCGCCGGAGGAGAGCCACAGCAGCACGCCGTCGGGCACGCCGTGTTCACGGATCGCGCCGGTGATCCACTCGCCGTCGGTCTCGGCGTGGTTGGGCCACCAGAACGAGCCGGAGCAGGAGAGGGCGTTGCCGAACCGCTCGGGGGCGCGCACCGACGCGTACAGGGCGGCGAGTCCGCCGAGGCTCTGCCCGGCGACCACCGTACGGGCCGGGTCGTCGGTCAGCGGCAGGATCCCGCCCGCCCACGGGAGGAGTTCGGTGCGCAGGAAGTCCACGAAGGTGTCGCTGGGCGCGAGTTCGCGGTAGCGGCGCTGCGAGCCGAGGGACTCCGGCAGCACGACGGCCACCGGTGGGAGGGCGCCGTCGGCGATCAGGTTGTCCAGGAGGGCGGCTACGTCCAGTTCGGGCTGCCACATCTCCCCGTCGAAGAGGATGACGACGGGAAGCTCGGCGTCGGGCTCACGGGTGGCGGGCTCGTAGAGCCACACCCGCCGTTCGTTGCCGAGCAGTTCGCTGCGCACCAGGTGCTCGGTCACGGCGCCGCGGGCCACGTCGGGGCGGCGGCGCCAGAGCTTCTCGGCGGTGGGCGCGTCGGGCAGCTCCAGCACGGACTGCGGTTCCCCGCCCCAGCGACGGGCCAGGGTGCGGGAGTTGAGGGGGTCCACGCGCAGGCGGCCGCGCAGCCAGGGCCAGTACCGCTGGTCGTCCGGGGCCGGGGCGTCCGGGTCGTCGCCGTCGTCGACGCAGAGCGAGTAGGTGGCCTGCCAGTCGGTGCGCATCCGCAGCGTCCAGTGCCACACGTCGGTGCCGGGGAGGCGGCGCATCAGGTTGGCGGCCGGGTCGCGGGGATCGGCGAGCTTGTTGGGCAGGGCGAGGACGGCGCGGACCCCCTCGTCGCCCCGCCAGAGGAAGGTGACCAGCGCGTGGTCCGGCGTGCCCTGCGGGTCGGGCTCGACCAGGGGGGTGCCGGTGGCGCGGACCTCATCCCAGAACGCCTCGGTGCTCCCGGCCCCTGACGCGGCGAGCGCGGCGATCCGCGGGCTCTCCGCGAGCTCCATGGGGGCCGGCCTGGGGGTGCGCGGCGGGTGCGGGAGCGACTCGCGGGGCGGGGCGGGGAAGGACATCGGGCGGCATCTCCAGGGCTGCGGGGCTCGCCGGTCAGCCTACGTGGGGGCTCCCCGGGGCGAGGAGGCGGGCACCGGCCCGCCCGGAGTGCGGACCGGCGGTCCGCGGCGTGCCCGGGGGGGGGTGCGGCCGGTGCCTCCGGGTGGTGCCGGGACCGCGCGGGCGGGGCTCAGGCCACCGGGCGGGCCCGCTCCACGACCTCCGCGAGGTGCGGCGAGTGGGGCAGGGTGCCGAACGCGTTGCCCCAGTCGCCGCCGAGCCGGGAGGCGCAGAACAGGTCGGCGACCTCCGGCGGCGCGAACCGCACAAGCAGCGAGCCCTGCAGGACCAGGGCGATCCGCTCGACGACCCGGCGGGCCCGTGCCTCGGCGCCCTCCATGTCCGCGAGTTCGGTCAGCAGCTGCTTGATCGCGCCGTCCAGCCGGTGGTCGGCGCCGCGTGCCTGCCCCACCTCGCGCAGGAAGGCGTCCAGCGCCCCGGGCTCCCGGCGCAGCGCGCGCAGCACGTCCAGAGCCTGGACGTTGCCGGCGCCCTCCCACACCGAGTTGAGCGGGGACTCGCGCAGCAGCCGCGGCATGCCGGACTCCTCGACGTAGCCGTTGCCGCCAAGGCACTCGGCGGCCTCGGCCACCAGGGGGGTGCACCGCTTGGTCACCCAGTACTTGGCCGCCGGCACCGCCAGCCGCAGCAGGGCGCGCTCACCCTCGTCGCCCCGGTCCTGGACGGCGTCGTAGGCGGCCGCCAGGCGCAGCCCCAGGGTGGTGGCGGCCTCGGACTCCAGGGCCAGGTCGGCCAGCACGTTGCGCATCAGCGGCTTGTCGACGAGGAGGCCGCCGAAGGCCTCGCGGTGGCCGGCGTGGTGGACGGCCTGGGCGACGGCCTGCCGCATCAGGGCGGCGGAGCCGAGGACGCAGTCCAGCCGGGTGGCCGCGACCATCTCGATGATGGTGCGCACCCCGCGGCCCTCCTCGCCGACCCGGCGCGCCCAGGTGCCGTCGAACTCGACCTCGGCGGAGGCGTTGGAGCGGTTGCCCAGCTTGTCCTTGAGCCGCTGGATGCGGAAGACGTTGCGGGTGCCGTCCGCGAGGACGCGCGGCAGCAGGAAGCAGGTGGGGCCCTCGCCGGTCTGGGCCAGCACCAGGAAGCCGTCGGACATCGGCGCGGAGCAGAACCACTTGTGGCCGGTGAGCTCGTAGGCGCCGTCCTCGGCCAGCGGCCGGGCGACGGTGGTGTTGGCGCGGACGTCGCTGCCGCCCTGCTTCTCCGTCATGCCCATCCCGAAGACGGCGCCGGGCTTCTCGGCGGCGGGGACGAGCGCCGGGTCGTAGACGGTGGAGGTGAGCCGGGGCTCCCACTCGGCGGCGAGCGCGGGCTCGGTGCGCAGGGCGGGGACGGCGGCGTGGGTCATCGAGACCGGGCAGCCGTGCCCGGCCTCGACCTGCGACCACACCAGGAAACCGGCGGCGCGCCGCACGTGACCGCCGGGGCGGGACCAGGCGGCGGTGAGCTGCGCGGAGACCGCCTTGCGCATCAGCTGGTGCCAGGACGGGTGGAACTCGACCTCGTCGACGCGGTGCCCGTAGCGGTCGTGGGTGCGCAGCGTGGGCGGGTTCTCGTTGGCCAGCCGTCCCCAGTCCTGCACCTGGGACGACCCGGCGCTGCTGCCGAGGCCGGAGAGCTCGGTGCGGGCCTCGTCGAGCAGCTCGGGGTCGAGGTGCCGTTCCACGGCCTCGGTCAGCGCGCGGTCCGCGCTGTAGACGTCGTACCCGGCCAGGGGCGGCGGCTGATTGGTCACGGTGTGCGTTGCCGGCATGGGCGGAACCTACCCTGCCGGACCCGTCGATCACAGGGGCCCGGGAGTCCGGTCGCCCGCCGCGCGGTGATCTCCGCCACCCGGGAATGTCAGGGACGCGCCGCGCTGCCGTTACCTTTACCCCGTGCAGGCAGCAAGCGAAAACACCGACGAGCCCTCCGGCGGCCGCCTCCACCGGGCCCGCGTCCTCTACCGCAACGTCTCCAAGCGCCGGACGGCCTGGCTCCTTCTGAAGGACACGGTCAACTCGTGCATGGAGTACCGCATCCTCGGCCTGGCCGCCGAGGCGGCCTTCTTCACCCTGCTCTCGGTGCCGCCGTTGCTGCTCAGCCTGGTCGGTCTGCTCGGGTACGTGGACGCCTGGACCGGCGCGCAGACCATCGAGGGCGTGGAGCACAACATCCTGGAGGCGTCCCGCAGGGTCCTCACCGACCGCGGCGTCACCGGGATCGCCCAGCCGATCCTCGACGACGTGACCTCCGGCGGCCGGCCCGACGTCATCTCGCTCGGCTTCCTGCTGGCCCTGTGGTCCGGTTCCCGGGCGGTCAACGTCTTCGTCGACACCATCACCGTGATGTACGGCCTGGACGGGGTGCGCGGCATCGTCCGGACCCGGCTGATGGCGTTCCTGCTGTTCGTGGTGGCGCTGCTGATCGGGTCGGTGGCGCTGCCGCTGATGGTGGCCGGGCCCGACGTGGTGATGCGGGTGCTGCCGTGGTCGGAGTCGCTGGTGCAACTCCTCTACTGGCCGGTCGTGGTGGTCCTGGGAGTGATCTTCCTGACGACGCTGTACCACGTGTCGGTGCCGGTGCGCTCGCCGTGGATGGAGGACATCCCGGGCGCGCTGGTGGCACTGGCCATGTGGGTGCTGGGCAGCGTGCTGCTGCGGCTGTACCTGACCTCGACCATCGAGGGGCCGACGATCTACGGCTCGCTCGCCGCGCCGGTGGCGATCCTGCTGTGGATCGGCGTGTCGGCCTTCGCGGTGCTGGTGGGCGCGGCGGTCAACGCGGCCATCGACCGGGTCTGGCCCGCCGCTGCCACGGCAGCCGCCCGTGAGGCGAACGAGCGGCTGCGGAAGGCCCAGATCGTCGACTACGTGGCGCGCACCGCGGGTTCGCTCGCGCCCGACGACGAGGCGCACACCCCGTCGGAGTTCCCTGAGCGCTGGTCCCGTTTCCTGCCGCCGGAGGACGTCAGCGGCCGCCTGCTGCGCGCCCACGCCCGGCACGCGGCCAAGAGCGGCGCCGCCCGCAACGGCGCGGCGAAGAACGGCAAGAGCCGCGACGAGACGACGGTCAAGGAGGACACCGAGGTGGTGCGCAACAACGAGGCCGTCAAGAACGGGATGACGGACCACGAGTCGTAGGCTCGACGGTATGACCGGCGCCCCGACGCTCCCCTTCGCCGAAGCCCTGGCCTCGGCCTCCGGTCTCGTGCTGGACGGCGGGCTGGCGAGCCGGCTGGAGGCGGCGGGGCACGACCTGGACGACGCCCTGTGGTCGGCCCGGCTGCTCGCCGAACGGCCGGACGCACTCGTCGAGGCGCACCTGGACTACTTCCTGGCCGGGGCGGACGTCGCGATCACCGCGAGCTACCAGGCCACCTTCGAGGGCTTCGCGCGCCGCGGGACCGGTGCGGGGAGGGCGGCCGAACTGATGGCCTCGAGCGTCACATTGGCCCGCGAGGCGGCGCGGCGCGCCCGGGCGGGCGGCGTGGAGCGGGACCTGTACGTCGCCGCCTCCGCCGGGCCGTACGGGGCGATGCTCGCCGACGGCTCCGAGTACCGGGGGCGGTACGGACTCACCGTCGACGAGCTGGAGCGCTTCCACCGGCCGCGCCTGGAGGTACTGGCGGCGGCCGGGCCGGACGTGCTGGCCCTGGAGACGGTGCCGGACGCCGACGAGGCGCGGGCGCTGCTGCGGGCGGTGCGGGGGCTGGGGGTGCCGGCCTGGCTGTCGTACACCGTCGACGGCGACCGCACCCGGGCCGGACAGCCGCTGGAGGAGGCCTTCGCGCTCGCCGCCGACGCGGCGGAGGTGGTGGCGGTGGGCGTCAACTGCTGCGCGCCCGCCGACGTGGCGGGGGCGGTGCGGACCGCGGCGCGGGTGACGGGGAAGCCGGTGGTGGCCTACCCGAACAGCGGCGAGAGCTGGGACGCGGGGCACGGCTGGAGCGGAGGCTCCGCCTTCGACCCCGCGGCGGTCACCGGGTGGCACGCGGCGGGCGCGCGGCTGGTCGGCGGCTGCTGCCGGGTGGGCCCGTCCACGATCGCGGAGCTCGCCCGCGCGTGGCGGGCCTGAGCTCCGCAAGCCGCCACTCACCCGCGTGTACCGGCCCCGAGCTCCCTCAGGCGCCGCTCACCTGCCGCGCCGCCGGGGCCCGGCCGCGCAGGACCGGCAGCTCCAGGCAGTCCCCACGGTCCGACAGCCCCTCGCCGAGGGCCGGCAGCGACAGGAGCTCCACCGGGCGCCCGGCCGTAGCCGCTGCCTCGAACTTGTGGTGACCGTCGAGCAGGAAGTGCGCCAGACACCAGTGCCGGTAATGGTCGGTTCCGTCGCCGGCGGCCGGCTCGCACACGTCCAGGATCGAGACCGCCACGGCCGTCGGCACCGCGCCGCCGTTCATCAGGTCGGTGTACTCCTCGACGCGTTCCCTGGCGTTCCAGGTGGGCGGAACCATCGGCACGACGAACTCGTAGAGGTGGGCGAACGCGTCGACCGCGGTTTCGTAGGTCCGGTAGTACGGAGTGTGCGGGTACTGCGGCAGCCCCCAGAACGCATCGATCCCCCAGGTCGCCACCTGCTCGCCGCCGAAGTAGTCGCCGTCGTGGCCGGGCACGACGAGACGGGGCTCCACCCGGAGCAGCTTCGGAAGGTACTCGCCCTCCGGCAGCAGCGCCCCGAACGCGTCGAGCACACCGCCGTCGTCCGGGTCGGCGAGCGGGCCGGTGAGCCGCTCCCGCACGCCGTCCAGGGACAGCGTCTCCCGCGCGGTCTCGAGCCTGCGGAACAGGAACGGGCAGGTCCCGCACCAGTGGGCGAGCTCGAAGGCAGGATCCGCGTCCACCACGAGCAGCCTGCGCCCCGGGCCGGGGCCGAACGCCCGCGGTTCCGTCTCGAAGCGCAGCCGGGCCTCGGCGGCCTGGACACCCAGCGTGCGGGGATCACCGTGTCGGATCGTCACGTCCCCGACGGTACGCGGCACCCGGGACGACGTCGCGCGGAGGGCTGTGCGAGGCTGCCCGGCATGAAGCGCGCCCGTGTGTCACGGACGGTCCTCACGATCGCCCTCGCCGCGACCGGGTCGCTGTACCTGGCCGCCTGCGGGAACGGGGCGGGCGGGGAGGACCGGGCACGTGCCGCCGGAGGCGGGACGACCGCCGGGGTGACCGTGGTCGCCGAGGACGAGCGCCGCCCGCTGGGCGAGATCCGTGGCGAGACCCTGGACGGGGAGCGGCTGGACGTCGCCGACCACCGGGGAGAGGTGGTCGTGATCAACGTCTGGGCCTCCTGGTGCGGGCCGTGCCGGGCGGAGATGCCCCACCTGGTGCGGACCGCCGAGGAGACCCGGAGCGACGGCGTGCGCTTCGTGGGCATCAACACGCGCGACGGCGACGAGGACCGCGCCGTCGCCTTCGAGGAGAGGTACGGCGCGAACTACCCCAGCCTGTACGACCCCGCCGGCGAACTCCTGCTGTCCGGCTTCCCGAAGGGGACCCTGCCCCCGCAGGGGGTGCCCTCCACGGTGGTCGTGGACCGGGAGGGCAGGGTCGCCGCACGCGCCGTGGGACCGCTCTCGCGCGAGGGGCTGCGCGGGTTGATCGACCCGGTGCTCGCCGAGGGCTGACCGGGCCTTGCCCGAGCTCAGTCAGAGGACCGAAGTCCCTTGACGGGCCTCCTCCGTGCGCCCGCCGACGAGCACCGTGACCACCGTCGCGGCGGCGGCCGTCCAGGCGCAGAACACGAGGTTCAGCCGGCCGGTCCCCAGGAACGTCATGAACAGGACCAGGCACACACTGAACGCCACGGTGGCGCCCCGCTGCACCCGGGTGCCCGTGGCCCAGATCTCGCGCAGCAGTCCGCTCCCGCGCCAGTACCGCCAGAGCGTCCCCACCGCCATCAGCGGGAAGACGGCCGCGAACAACGGCGGCATCGGCAGCGGTCGTTCCGTGAGCACCGCGTGCGGGTCGTTCCGCAGCAGTACGAGGACGCCGAGCACCAGGGCGACTGCTCCGGCCAGGGCGACCAGCCCTGCCACCATGCGGACGCGGCCCAGGGAGGCGGCCAGCGGCCGTGGCGTCGGCACCGGGCCCGCGGCCGATGGCCGCCTCGCCCGCCCGGGGTTCGAGGCCGACGGCCGCCCCGCCCACCTCTGGTTCGCGACCGGCCACCGGCGCCTCGCCGCCGGGCTCGCGGCGAGGCGCAGGAAAACCCGGGCCGCGCCCCGGAGGTCGGTCGCCAGGACCAGGCCGACGGCCGTCGCCGCGAGGCCCCCGCACACCGCGAACAGTTCGCCGCCCACTTCGCTCTTCATCGCTACCGCCCCACCCTGCTTCCCGCTCCCCCGCCGACCCGCCGACCGTAGGCGGGACCGATGGGGCGGGAACATGCCGAGGTCCGGCAGTCTTCGCCGCTGCGAGACTGCCGGACCGGGGCTGAGCGAGGGCGCGCCGGGTGTTACTCGGCCATCGCCTTCTCGATGTCCTCCAGCACCGACACCGCGGCGAGCGCGCCGCCGAGGCTGGTCCACTTGGAGCCGTCGATCTCGGTCACCGAGTCGGACTTCACGGCGTCCAGCTGGGCGAAGGCCGGCTTGGCCTGGAGCTCGTCGAGCAGGGTGCCGTCGGCCGGGGTGAGGGTGCCGATGAACAGCCAGTCGCCGTCGATCTCGGAGAGGTTCTCGTCGCTGAGCGGCGTGGAGTGGCCCTCGCCCTTCTCCTTCTGGATGCCCGGACGCTTGAAGCCGAGATCGTTCAGCACGTCGGAGATGAACACGCCCTGTTGCATCACCGCGGTGCCCTTGGGCGAGTAGCGGGCGACCGAGACCTCCGCGCCGGCCTTGTCGCCCAGCTTGCCCTCGAGGGCCTCGACCTTGGCGTCGTAGTCGGAGAGGAAGGTCTTGGCCTCGTTCTCCGCGCCGAGCACCTGCCCGGTGATCTCGAGCGCCTTCTTCCAGTTTTTGGTGTCGTCGATGGTGACGACGGTCGGGGCGATCGCCCGGAGCTGCTCGAGCACCTGCTCGTCGGCCATCTGGCCGGCCAGGATGACGTCCGGCTTCGCCTCGACGACCTTCTCGATGTCCGGGCCGGTGACGGCGCCGACGACCGGGATGCCCGCGGCCTGCTCGGCCAGGTAGGCGGGGGCGCCCTGCTGGCCGCGGCCCGCGGTGAGGCCGACCGGCTTGACGCCGAGGGCCAGCGAGGAGTCCAGGTCCATCTCGCTGAGCGCGAGCACGCGCTTCGGGGACTCGGGCACCTCCACCTTCTTGCCGGTGGCGTCGGTGACGCTCACCTTCGCGCCCTTGTCCCCGCCCTCCGCGGCGCCGTCGGCGCCGTCATCGGTGGTCCCTCCGCAGGCGGTCAGCGTCAGCGCGCCCGCGACGGCGGCGGCGGTGGCGGCCACCCTGACTCGGGAGATTCGGGCATTCATACGCATGATCGGGCACTCCGGAACGTCGAACGGCGGGGGCGGTTAAGGCAGATGCGCGTCACATCCGCCCGGCGTTTCGTAGGTTAGGCTAACCTAATGCTGACTGCGCAAGTAGGGGTGGGTGAGCCAACCTCCCCGCCCCGGCCGGCGGGCCGCCTGCACCGGCCCACGCTCTGGACGGCCCTCGGTCTCCTGGGCGCGCTCCTGGTCTGTGTCCTGCTGTCGTTGCTCGTCGGCACCGGCAACAGTCCCGTCGCCCGCGCCTGGGACTTCCTGCTGGGCGAGCCCTCGGCCCGCGCGGACGCCCAGCTCCGGCTGGCCGTGGTCGACGTGCGCCTGCCGCGCACCGTCGCCGCCGTCCTGGTCGGCGCCTCGCTGGGCGTGGCGGGCTGTCTGCTGCAGGCGGCCACCCGCAACCCGCTCGCCGAGACGGGGCTGCTGGGCGTCAACTCCGGCGCCGCGCTGGGCGTGGTCGTCGGCCTCACCTATCTCGGCGTGAAGTCGCCCTACGGCGTGCTGGTGTGCGCGCTGCTCGGCGGGATGACGGCCAGCGCGGTGGTGCTGCTGCTGGCCGCCTCGGGGCGCGCGGCGGGCTCGCCGCTGAAGCTGGTGCTGGCGGGCTCGGCGCTGGGCGCCACCTTCCACGGCATGACCTCGTACGTCCTGCTGGGCACCCAGTCGACCTTCGACGTCTACCGCTACTGGACCATCGGCTCCCTGGCGGGCGTGGAGACCTCCGACACCTACCCGCTGCTGCCCCTGATCGCGCTCGGTCTGCTGATCGCCTACGGCAGTTCACGGCCGTTGGCCGCGCTCGCCCTGGGCGACGACAGCGCCCGTGCCCTCGGCCACCACCCCGGCCGGGTCCGGCTGGTGGTCGCCGTCGCGGTCACCCTGCTGGCCGGCTGCGCCGTCGCCCTGGCCGGGCCGATCGCCTTCCTCGGGCTGCTCGCCCCGTACGTGGCACGCGCCGTCACGGGCCCGCGCATCGCGGGACAGTTGACGCTCTCCGGGCTGGTCGGGGCGTGCGTGATGATCGCGGCGGACATCCTCGCCCGGGTCGTCATCCGCCCCTGGGAGACACCGGTCAGCGTGCTGCTCGCCTTCATCGGCGGCCCGCTGCTGATCTGGATCGCCCGCTCCCGGCGGTTCTCCACCGCGGGAGGCGCGGCATGACGCTCTCCGGCACGCGCGCGTCCGGTCCCGACGCGAAGACGCCCACCCCGGACGCGGGCACCGCCTCCCCCGCCCCCGACGTGACGCCCCCCGACAGCACGGTGGTGCGGGCCGGCCGGATCTCCTGGCTGTTCCCCCGCCGCACCGCCGTGGTCGCCCTCGGTCTGCTGCTGCTCGGCGTGGTCGTGGTCGCGCTGGCCTCGTTCGCCAGCTCCACCGGCATGAGCTTCACCCGCACCGTCGAGGGCCTGCTCGGCACCGGCGACGCCGCGACGGTGATGCTGGTGCGGGATTTCCGGCTGCCCCGCATCATGGTGGCCCTGCTGGTGGGCGCCGCGCTCGGCGTGGCGGGCTGCCTGCTGCAGACCTTGGCCGGCAACCGCCTCGCCACCCCCGACGTGATCGGCGTCAACGAGGGCGCGACCGCCGTGGTGGTGGCCTCGGTGGTCGGCTCCAGCACGGGGACCATCGGCGACTGGTGGCTGGGCCCGCTGGGCGCCGCCGCGGCCGCCGCGCTGGTGGTGCTGTGCGCGGGCGGCGTCGGCACCCGCGGCCACCGGGTGCTGGTGGTCGGCATCGGCGTCTCCACGGTGATCGGCGCCGTCACCGACCTGGTGATGTCCCGGGAGAACGACAACACGGCCGGCGGCGTCTTCCTGTGGACCGTGGGCAGCCTCAACGGCCGTGACTGGTCCGTCGGAACCCCGCTGCTGTGGGTCCTGGCCGTCCTGGTGCCGCTCGCCCTGGCCGCCGGCAACCGGCTCCAGCTGCTGCGGCTGGACGACGAACTCGCCGCGAGTCTCGGCGTCGACCTGCGGCGCACCCGCGGGGCGGCGCTGGCCCTGGCGGTCGCCCTGTCGGGCTGTGCGGTCGGCGTCGGCGGCCCGATCGCCTTCGTCGCGCTGGCCGCGCCGATCGTGGCGTCCCGGCTGGCCGGGCCGACCCGGGTTCCCGTCCTCGGCTCCGCGCTGGCCGGCGCGGTGCTGATCGCGGCGGCGGACGCGCTGGGCCGGGTCGTCGCCCCGGTGGAGATCCCCGTCGGCGTCGTCACCAGCGTGCTCGGCGGGCCCTTCCTGCTGTGGGTGCTGTTCCGCGACAGCTCCGAGTCCGTCTGAGCGCCCGCGCCCCGTGTCGTGCCAGAACCCCTGAGAGGAACATCCGTCTTGAGCCCCATGAGCTCCGCCGAGGGCCTCCGCCTGGAGGTCCAGGGCCTGGTCGCCGGGTACGGCGGCCGGCGTGTGGTCGACGGCGTCGACCTGTCGGTGCCCGCCGGGAACGTCGTCGCGATCGTCGGCCCCAACGGCTGCGGCAAGTCGACCCTGTTGCGCTCCATGGCCAGACTGCACGACCCCGAGACCGGCACCGTGCGGGTGGGCGAGGAGGACGTGCGGAAGCTGAAGCGCCGCACCGCCGCCCGCCGCATCGGCCTGCTGCCGCAGGCGCCCACCGCGCCCGAGGCGGTCACCGTGGCCGGGCTGGTGCGCTACGGCCGTCACCCGCACCAGGGGCTGCTGCGCCAGTGGTCCCGCGAGGACGAGGCCGCGGTGCGCGCCGCCCTGGAGGCCACCGGCACCCTGGAGCTGGCCGGCCGCCGGGTGGACCGCCTCTCCGGCGGCCAGCGGCAGCGCTGCTGGCTGGCGGTGGTGCTGGCCCAGGAGACCCCGGTGGTGCTCCTCGACGAGCCGACCTCCGCCCTCGACCTCGGCCACGCGGTGGACGTCCTGGAACTGGTCCGCGAGGTCGCCGCCGCCGGGCGCACGGTGGTGATGGTCCTCCACGACCTCGCGCTGGCCGCGCGGTACGCCGACACGGTGGTCGCCATGAAGGACGGCAGGGTCGTCGCCGAGGGGGCGCCCCGCGAGGTCGTCACCGCCGCCCTGGTGAAGGAGCTCTACGGCGTCGACGCCGACATCCTCACCGCCCCGGGCGACGGCTCCCCGGTGGTCGTCCCCGCGGCCCGCGTCCCGGCCGACCGGCTCTGACCCGGCGGGTCGTCAGCTCCCGAAAACGGGGTGAACTGCGCACCCGGCCCGGTTAGGTTCGGGGCATGACCGCCTCCCGCCCCGCGCACGTCGCCATGTTCTCCATCGCCGCCCACGGGCACGTGAACCCGAGCCTGGAGGTGATCCGGGAGCTGGTGCGGCGCGGGCATCGCGTCACCTACGCCGTCCCTCCGCTCTTCGCGGAGAAGGTCGCCGTCACGGGCGCGGAGGTCAAGCCGTGGAACTCCACCCTGCCCTCCCCCGAGGACCCGCCGGAGGCCTGGGGTGCGACCCTGCTGGACAATGTCGAGCCCTTCCTCGACGACGCGATCCAGGCGCTCCCGCAGCTCGAGGCCGCCTACGAGGGCGACCGGCCCGACCTGGTGCTGTACGACATCGCGGCCTACCCGGCCCGCGTCCTCGCCCACCGCTGGGGCGTGCCCGCGGTCTGCCTCTCCCCCGCCATGGTCGCCTGGGAGGGGTACGAGAAGGAGGTGGGCGAGCCGATGTGGGAGCAGCCGCGGAGGACGCCGCGCGGGCGGGCCTACTACGCCCGGTTCCAGAAGTGGCTGGACGACCACGGCGTGCCGCTGGACCCGGACACCTTCGGTGGACGCCCCGACCGCGCCCTGGTCCTCATCCCCAAGGCCCTGCAGCCCAACGCCGACCGGGTGAACGAGGACGTGTACACCTTCGTCGGCGCCTGCCAGGACGAGGCGGCGGCGCAGGGCGGCTGGGAGCGTCCGGCCGGGGCCGGGAAGGTGGTCCTGGTGTCGCTCGGGTCCGCGTTCACCAAGCGGCCCGACTTCTACCGGGAGTGCGTGAAGGCGTTCGGCGACCTGCCCGGCTGGCACACGGTGCTGCAGGTCGGCAGGCACGTCGACCCCGCGGAACTCGGGGCCGTGCCGCCCACCGTGGAGGTCCACGACTGGGTGCCGCAGCGCGCGATCCTCGCGAAGGCCGACCTGTTCGTCACCCACGCGGGCGCGGGCGGCAGCCAGGAGGGCCTGGCGAGCGCGACCCCGATGGTCGCGGTCCCGCAGGCGGCGGACCAGTTCATGAACGCGGACGCCCTCGCGGGCCTCGGCGTCGCACGGCATCTCCCCGCGGAGGAGGCCACCGCCGATTCACTGCGCGCGGCGGCCCTCGCCCTGGTCGACGACCCCGAGGTGGCCGCCCGCCTGTCCACGATCCGCGCGGAGATGGCCGAGGAGGGCGGCACCCGGCGCGCCGCCGACCTGATCGAGGCGGAGCTGCCCGGCGGCGAGGGTCTCTCCGTCTGATCGTGCGGCGCGGCCCGGAAAGCGAGGAGCCCTCACCGAGGCCGCACCGCCCGACGGCCCGCCCGCCAAGGCCTTGCCCCCCAACCGAGGCAAGCTTCGGCCGTCCGTCATCGCATCGGCCGTCCGCCGGGGCGTCGGCCGGCTCCGAGGCGTGGAAGGCCCTCCGGGGCGTAGCAGGCCCTCCGAGGCGTGAGACGTCCGCCGCGGGGCGGTCAGCGTGGGAGCGCGTCGACGGCCGCCTGCCACGGGTAGGCGGCCACGTCGTCCTCGCGCGGCGGATGCGGCACGAAACCGCCCTCGCCCAGGAGCACCCGCACCCCCGCCTCCCGCAGGAACGCCACGTGCCGGGCGACGGCGGGGTGGGCCGCGAGGGCCTCGTTGAAGTACGGCAGCGCCAGGGTCGGCAGTCCGCGGCCGAGCCCTTCGGTGAGCGCGAGCAGGGCCCGGCTGTCGCACATCGCGCAGGCCCAGCGGGCCAGCGAGTTGACGGTGAGCGGGGCGGCGAGCAGGGCGTCCGGCGCGGGCAGGGCGTCGTCCGCCCCGGTCCCGTACTCCCAGCGCACCTGCGCGCCCGTGCGCTCCCGCAGCTCCTCCGGGTCCCCCACCCACCGGCGGGCGGCGGGCGTCAGCAGCACGCACACCCGCCAGCCGGCGTCCTGGGCGAGGCGCACCCCCACGTCCAGCCGGTCCAGCGGCGGCGCGGCGCAGCCGATCACGTACAGCGTCCTCGTCGTCGTCACCCGCGCAGTCCACACCGGGCCGCCGACTCCCCGCAAGCGCACGGGTCCCGCCGTAGGGTGACGTCATGACGAGGTATGCGGCCCTGCTGCGCGGGGTCAACGTGGGGGGCGGCCGGAAGATGCCGATGGCCGAACTGCGGGCCGTGCTCGAGGAGCTCGGGCACGAGGACGTGCGGACGTACCTGCAGAGCGGTCAGGCGGTGTTCACCGCCGCGGGCGGCGACGAGGAGGCGCTGGCCGCGGAGCTGGGCGCCGCGCTGGAGAAGCGGTTCGCCTACGCCTGCGAGGTGCTGGTCCGCGACCACGCCTACCTGGCCGGCGTCGTCGCCGACTGCCCTTTTCCCGCCGCCGAGTTGGAGGGGAAGCAGTTGCACGTCACCTTCCTCGACCGGGCGGTGGAGGAGGACCGGTACGCGGAGGTGGACCGCGAGGCGTTCCTCCCGGAGGAGTTCCGCCTCGGCGACCGGGCCGTCTACCTGTACCTCCCGGACGGCATGGGCCGCTCCAAGCTCGCCGTCCAGCTGTCCAGGCCCCGTCCGGTGAAGGGCCTGACCGCCACCACCCGCAACTGGAACACGGTCCTCAAGCTGGCCGAGCTGACGGCGGCGCCCTGAGGCCCCGTCACGCCCCCAGCGCGCTCAGCGCAGGGCTCCGGGCCGCGTCGTAGCGGGCGAGGAGCACCCGGGCCACCTCGGGGGACGGGCCGAGGACGTCGGCGAGGACGTCGGCCCCGGCGGACGCGGCGCCGGCCGCGATGCGGTCCGGGAGGCGGCCGGGGGCCAGGACGTAGGGTGCGACGGCCACCCGTGCGCAGCCGGCGGCGCGGAGCTCCCGTACCGCGTCCTCGGTGCGGGGGAAGCCCTCGGGAGATGCCGCGGAGGCGAACGCGGGTCGCACGGCGCACCAACCGGTGTGCCGCAGCTCCCGCGCGATTTCAGCGATCACCGCGATCGCCTCCGGGTCCGTGGAGCCCGCCGACGCGAGGACGATCCCCGTGGCGGGCCTGTCGGCGGGGGTGAGCCCCGCCTCGTGCAGCCGCCGCTCCAGCGCCGCGAGGAGCAGCGGGTCGGGGCCCAGCACCTCGGCGGTGGTGATCCGCAACCGGGCCGGGGCCTGGCGAAGCACGGCCGGGATGTCGGCCTTGGCGTGGAAGGCGCGGGTGAGCAGCAGCGGCTGGGCGACCACGTCGCGCACCCCCTCGGCGGCCAGCGACTCCAGCGCCCCGGTCACCGAGGGCACGTTGAAGTCGAGGAACGAGGTCTCCACCCGCAGGCCGGGCCGCTGTTCCCGCACCCGCTCCACCAGGGCGTGGACGGTGGCGGCGTGGCGCGGGTCGCGGCTGCCGTGGGCCATGACCAGCAGGACGGGGCGGGCGGAGGCGTGGTGCATGGCAGGACCGTTCAGTTCTTGACGAGGAGGCCGCGGCCGCGCAGGATCCGCCGCTCCAGGGGACTGAAGATCAGCAGGTCGATGGCGATGCCGACGACCAGGATCAGGATGATGGCGAGGAAGACCAGGGACATGGAGGAGGCGTTGCGGCCGTTCTCCAGCAACTGGCCCAGCCCGATGCCGAGATCGGGCGAGGAGGCGATGATCTCGGCGGCCATCAGGGAGCGCCAGGAGAACGCCCAGCCCTGCTTCATGCCGGCCACGTAGCCGGGCAGCGCGGCCGGCATCACGATGTGCCAGGCGCCCTTCAGCCCGGTGGCGCCCAGGGTGCGGCCCGCCCGCAGGAACAGCGGGGGCACCTGGTCGACGCCGGAGACCAGTCCGTTCGCGATGGAGGGCACCGCGCCGAGCAGGATCACCGTGTACATCATCGAGTTGTTCAGGCCGAGCCAGATGACGGCCGGCGGGACCCAGGCGACCGAGGGCAGCGACTGGAGGCCGGAGAGGATCGGCCCGATCGCGGCGCGCACGAACTTCACCCGGGCGACGAGCAGACCGAGCGGCGTGCCGATGACGAGCGCCAGCAGGAAGCCGAGCAGGCCGCGGGAGACGCTGGTCCAGATGTAGCCGAGCAGTTCGCCCTCGAGCCAGGACTCCTCGATCTCGGCCCACACGTCCGAGGGCGCGGGCAGCTTGGTCGGGTCGTCGACGATCTTCAGCGAGACCAGGAGCTGCCAGACGAGCACGACCAGCAGGACGGCGACGACCGGCGGGAGGACCTTCTGCAGCAGGGTCTGCCGCAGCGAGGTGCGCCCGGTCTCCACCGACTCCAGGGCGTCCAGGCCCGCCTCGAGTCCGGCGGTGTCGTCCGCCTGCCGGTCTTCCCTGGTGACGGCGGTGGTGTCAGTGCTGGCCATGTCGGCGGATCTCCCCACGGAGTTGTTCGGTGATCTCCAGTGACAGCTCCGCGACCGCGGCGTCCTCGATGCGGCGCGGGTGCGGGATGTCGACGCGCCATTCGCGGGCGATCCGGCCGGGCCGGGAGGACAGCAGCACCACCCGCTGGGCGAGCCGCACCGCCTCGCGCACGTTGTGGGTCACGAAGAGGACCGAGAGGTTGGTCTCCCGCCAGATGCGGGTGAGTTCGTCGTGCAGCACGTCGCGGGTGATGGCGTCGAGCGCGGCGAACGGCTCGTCCATCAGCAGCAGCCGGCTGTCCTGGGCGAGCGCGCGGGCCAGGGCGACGCGCTGGCGCATGCCGCCGGACAGCTCGTGCACGCGCTTGTCGTAGGCGCCCTTGAGCCGGACCAGCTCGAGGAGTTCCTCGGCCCGCTCGCGGCGCTGGTTCTTCTCCACCCCCCGCAGCTTCAGGGCGAGTTCGATGTTCTTCCCGGCGGTCAGCCAGGGGAACAGGGCGTGTTCCTGGAACATCAGGGCGGGACGTCCGTCGGTGGTGATGTCGCCCGCGGTGGGCCGGTCGAGGCCGGCCACCAGGTTGAGCAGGGTGGACTTGCCGCAGCCGGACGCCCCGAGGAGGGTGACGAACTCGCCGGGGGCGACGTCGAGGGTGATGTCGTCCAGCACGAGCTGGGTTCCGGTGGGCCCGGCGAAGGACTTGGAGACGTGCTCGATGCGCGCGGCACTGCGGACGTCGGTCCGGTTGTCCTCGGCCGTGGCGAGGGTGATGGTCGCCATGGTCACCTCCTGGGGAAAGCTCACGGGTGGGTGGGGTCGTTCGGCGCGGCCGCCGGCGCCGCCGCGGTCAGCCGGCACCGAGGCCTGCGTCGTCGACGGCGGGCTTCCCCGCCTGTTTCAGGACCGCGTTGAGCGGGCGCAGGTCGTAGATGCCGTCCAGCAGCGGGCTCTCGAGCAGTCCGGCGTCCACGGCGTGGGCCGCCTGGGTCTCGAGGGTGGCGGCCAGCGGGTCGTCGGTGACCTGGATCGACTTCCACGCGGGGTCGAGGATCTCGGCGGGCAGCGCCTTGCCGGAGTCCTCCTCCAGCTGGGCGTTGGCGGCCTGCTTGGCGTCGGCGGGGTGGGCGTCGATCCACGCGTTGGTCTTCACGGACGCCCGCAGCACCGCCTCGACGGCCTCGGGGTGCTCGGCGAGGAACGTCTGCGAGACGACGATGTTGGTGATCACGAACTTGTCGTCCGGCCACAGGCTGCTCTCGTCGAGGAGCACCTCGCCGCCCTCGGCGACCAGCTTGGAGGCGGTCGGCTCGGGCACCCAGGCGCCGTCGATCGAGCCGGACGCGAAGGCGCCCGGGGTCACCCGGTTGTCGGAGCGGACGACGGAGACGTCGCCCTTGCCGCTCTGCGGGTCGGCCGTCCAGCCCTGCTCGGAGATCCAGTGGAGGAAGGCCACGTCCTGGGTGTTGCCGAGCTGCGGGGTGGCGATCCGCTTGCCCTTGACGTCCTCGAGCGACCCGATCCGCTTCGGGTCGACCACCAGCTTGACGCCGCCGGACGCGGAACCGCCGACGATCCGCAGGTTCTTGCCCTCCGACCTGGTGTAGCCGTTGATCGCCGGGGAGGGTCCGATCCAGGCGATGTCGACGGAGCCGGAGTTGAGCGCCTCGATCGCGGACGGGCCGGCGCCGAAGACGTGGTACGAGGCCTCGGTGCCGCCGAGTTCCTGCTGGAAGAAGCCCTTCCGGTGGGCGACCAGCGGGGTGGCGTGCGTGAGGTTGCCGAAGTAGCCGATGCGCACGGTGTCCAGGCCGTCGGTCTTCGCCCCCACCGGGACGACGTCGGACGCGTCGTCCTTCGCCTGCGAGCCGTAGCCGCAGGCGCCGAGCGCCAGCAGCGGCAGCACGGCCGCCACGGCGAGGCCCCGGCGGAACGGGGAGCGGTTGGCAGGCACGGGAGGGTGTCCTCTCGGTGGCCCGGCGGTCACCGCCTGTCGTCGTGTCAGGCGGGGGCCGGGAGGCGGTCGGGTCTTCGTTCGGTGCGGAGTCGGTGGTGCCGGACGTGCCGGGTGCGGCCCGCACATCGGGCGACTCCGCCCTGCCCGCTGCCGAGGGTGCCGCTGCCGACGCGGCCGCCCTCCTTGGCGAACGTGTCGAAGAAACCGGGGGTGTTCATGGTCAGAAGTCCCACCCGTCCTCGTCCGCCCGGGCCGCCTCGGTGACCTGCTTGGCGGAGGCGAAGGAGTCACCGGCCATGCCTGCGGTCAGCGTGGAGCCGTCGGCCGGGTCGATCAGGATGAACGCCCCGGTGGTGCGGGAGGTCTCGTAGGCGTCCAGCGGCAGCGGCTCGGCGGTGCGCAGGACGACGCGGCCGATGTCGTTGGCGGCGAGCTGCCCGGGCCTGGGGTGCAGGGAGAGGTCGTCCAGGGTGAGCCGGGACGGGATCTCCTTGACGACGGCCTTCACGGTGCGGGCGCCGTGCTTGAGCAGCACCCGGTGGCCCTCGGTGAGCGGCCGGTCGGCGACGTGGCAGACGGTGGCCTCGACGTCCTGGCCGGCGGCGGGAGCGTCCTGGCTCGGGGCGATCAGGTCGCCGCGGGAGATGTCCAGGTCGTCCTCGAGCAGCAGGGTCACCGACTGGGGCGCGCGGGCGCTCTCCACCGGCACGCCGAGCAGGTCGATGCCGGAGATCCGGGTGGTGCGGCCGGAGGACAGCACGGTGACCTCCTGGCCGACGCGGAACGAGCCGGCCGCGATCTGGCCCGCGTAGCCGCGGTAGTCGGGGTGCTCGGCGGTCTGCGGGCGGATCACGTACTGCACGGGCAGCCGGGCCGGGAGCGTGTCGACGGTGCCCTCGGCACCGCCGACGACAGGCACCGTCTCCAGGTGCTCGAGCACGGTGGGGCCGCCGTACCAGTCCATGTGGGCGGAGGGCTCGACGACGTTGTCGCCGGCCAGCGCCGAGATGGGGACGGTGGTCACCTCGGGCACGCCCAGCTCGGTGGCGTAGGCGGTGAACTCCTCGGCGATGGCCGCGAACACCGGCTCCGCGTAGTCGACCAGGTCCATCTTGTTGACGGCCAGCACGACGTGCGGGACGCGCAGCAGGGCGGCGATGGCGGCGTGCCGGCGGGTCTGCTCGACGACGCCGTTGCGGGCGTCGACCAGGATCACCGTGAGGTCGGCGGTGGAGGCGCCGGTGACCATGTTGCGGGTGTACTGCACGTGGCCGGGGGTGTCGGCGAGGATGAACCGCCGCCGCGGCGTGGCGAAGTAACGGTACGCCACGTCGATCGTGATGCCCTGCTCACGCTCGGCGCGGAGGCCGTCGGTGAGCAGCGCCAGGTCGGGCGCGTCCTGGCCGCGGCTCGCGGAGGCCCGCTCGACGGCCTCGAGCTGGTCGGCGAGCACCGACTTGGAGTCGTGCAGCAGCCGGCCCACCAGGGTGGACTTGCCGTCGTCGACGGATCCGGCGGTGGCGAACCGCAGCAGCGTGGTGGGTTCGGCGGCCCGTGCGGCCTGCTCGGTGGTGGTCGTCATGGTTAGAAGTACCCCTCGCGCTTGCGGTCTTCCATCGCTGCCTCGGAGAGCTTGTCGTCGGCGCGGGTGGCGCCGCGCTCGGTGAGACGGGAGGCCGCGATCTCGGCGATCACCTGGTCCAGCGTGGCGGCGTCGGAGTCGACGGCGCCGGTGCACGACATGTCGCCGACGGTCCGGTAGCGGACCTGGCGGAACTCGAGGGGCTCGCCGTCCTTGGCGCCGCCCCAGTCGCCGGCCGTCAGCCACATGCCGTTGCGCTGGAAGACCTCGCGCTCGTGGGCGAAGTAGATGGCCGGCAGCTCGATGGCCTCGCGCTTGATGTACTGCCAGACGTCCAGCTCGGTCCAGTTGGAGAGCGGGAAGACCCGCACGTGCTCGCCGGGGGCGTGCCGGCCGTTGTACAGGTTCCACAGCTCGGGGCGCTGGCGGCGCGGGTCCCACTGGGAGAACTCGTCGCGCAGGGAGAAGACGCGCTCCTTGGCGCGGGCCTTCTCCTCGTCGCGGCGGCCTCCGCCGAAGACCGCGTCGAACTTCTCGCTCTGGATGGTCTCGGTCAGCGGGACCGTCTGGAGCGGGTTGCGGGTGCCGTCGGGGCGTTCGCGGAGCACACCGCGGTCGATGTAGTCCTGGACCGAGGCCACATGGAGGCGCAGCCCATGTTCGGCGACCACACGGTCGCGGTACTCGAGGACCTCGGGGAAGTTGTGTCCGGTGTCCACGTGGAGCAGCGCGAAGGGCACCGGCGCGGGCGCGAAGGCCTTGAGCGCCAGGTGCAGCATCACGATGGAGTCCTTGCCGCCGGAGAAGAGGATCACCGGCCGTTCGAACTCGCCCGCGACCTCGCGGAAGATGTGCACGGCCTCGGACTCGAGCACGTCGAGGTGGCCGAGCGGGCCCTGGCCCGCGGCGGTGTCGCGGAGTGCGGCGACGGTGGTCATGCCAGGCCCCTTTCGGTGAGAGCTGCGTGGACGGCGGCGGCGGACTCGGCGACGGTCTGGTCCTGCGACTCGATCCGCAGGTCCGGGGCCTCGGGCGCCTCGTACGGGTCGTCGACGCCGGTGAGCCCGGATATCTCGCCGGCCGCCTGCTTGGCGTACAGGCCCTTCACGTCGCGCACCGAGCAGACGTCGAGCGGGGTGGCGACGTGCACCTCCAGGTAGGGGGTGCCGCCTGCCTCGTGGCGCTTGCGGACGGCGTCCCGGCTGTCGGCGTAGGGCGCGATCACCGGCACGAGCGTGGTCACGCCGTTGCGGGAGAGCAACTCGGCGAGGAAGCCGATGCGCTGGACGTTGGTGTGGCGGTCCTCGCGGCTGAAGCCGAGGCCCGCCGAGAGGAACTCGCGGATCTCGTCGCCGTCGAGGACCTCCACGCGGTGTCCCTCCGCGCGCAGGCGCCCGGCCAGCTCCAGGGCGATCGTGGTCTTGCCGGCGCTCGGCAGACCCGTCAGCCAGACGGTGGCTCCGCTCACGTGCTCGTTCTCCTTGGTGGTCGCTTGCCCCGGTGCCCGGGTGCCGCCGGTCATCCGTGCAGCCCGCACTCGGTCTTGCCGCGTCCGGCCCAGCGGCCGGCCCGGGCGTCATCGCCCTCCAGCACCCGGCGGGTGCAGGGCGCGCAGCCGACGGAGGCGTAACCGTCCATCAGCAGCGGGTTGGTGAGCACACCGTGCTCGGCGACGTAGGCGTCGACGTCGTCCTGGGTCCAGCGCGCGATGGGCGAGATCTTCACCTTGCCGCGCTTCTCGTCCCAGCCGACGACGGGCGTGTTCGCCCGGGTCGGGGACTCGTCGCGGCGCAGGCCGGTCGCCCAGGCCTGGTAGCCCTGGAGGCATTCCTCCAGCGGCCGCACCTTGCGCAGCTCGCAGCACAGGTCGGGGTCGCGGTCGTGCAGCTTCGGCCCGTACTCGGCGTCCTGCTCGGCGACGGTCTGCCGCGGGGTGAGGGTGAGAACGTTGACGTTCATCACGGCCTCGACGGCGTCCCGGGTGCCGATGGTCTCCTCGAAGTGGTAGCCGGTGTCGAGGAAGACGACGTCGACGCCGGGCTTCACCCGGGAGGCGAGGTGGGCCACCACCGCGTCCTCCATGGAGGAGGTCACGCAGAAGCGGTCGCCGAAGGTCTCGACGGCCCAGCGCACGACGTCCAGGGCGGAGGCGTCCTCGAGCTCGCGGCCCGCCCGCTCGGCGAGCGCCTTGAGCTCCTCGGCGGTGCGCTGCTCCTGTGCCGTGGTCATGTCCCCTCCTGCTGCGTGTCCTTCTGGAATCCGCGGGCGAGCAGCCCGAGGAACTTCAGGTGGAATGCGCGGTTGCACGCCCCGCATTCCCAACTCCCGTGTCCCTCCTCGCCCGGCCTGAGGTCCTCGTCCCCGCAGTAGGGGCAGTGGAAGGGGGCCGCCCGCTCGCTCACGACAGGTCCCCCTCGGCGGCGCGGGTCGTCCAGGCGGCGAACCGCTCGCCGGGCTCGCGCTGGTCCAGGTAGCGGCGCAGCACCCGCTCGATGTAGTCGGGGAGTTCGGCGGAGGTGACCTTCAGGCCGCGGACCTTGCGGCCGAACCCGGCCTGGAGCCCGAGGGCGCCGCCGAGGTGGACCTGGTAGCCCTCCACCTGCTGTCCGCTCTCGTCGAGCACCAGCTGGCCCTTGAGCCCGATGTCGGCGACCTGGATGCGGGCGCAGGCGTTGGGGCAGCCGTTGAGGTTGATGGTCAGCGGCTCGTCGAACTCCGGCAGGCGGCGCTCGAGTTCGTCGATCAGCGCGGCGCCGCGCGCCTTGGTCTCGACGATGGCGAGCTTGCAGAACTCGATGCCGGTGCAGGCCATGGTGCCGCGGCGGAACGAGGATGCCTCGACGACGAGGTCGAGCGCGCGCAGCCCCTCGGTCAGCGAGGCGACCTGCTCCTCGGCCACGTCCAGCACGATCATCTTCTGCTCGACCGTGGTGCGCAGCCGCCCGGAGCCGTGTGCGGCGGCCAGGTCGGCGATCTTGGTGAGGGTGGCGCCGTCCACGCGGCCGACGCGCGGGGCGAAGCCGACGTAGTAGCGGCCGTCCTTCTGCCGGTGCACGCCGACGTGGTCGCGCCAGCGCTCCACCGGCTCGGCGGGGGCCGGACCGTCGGCCAGCTCGCGCTTCAGGTACTCGTCCTGGAGCACCTGACGGAACTTCTCCGGGCCCCAGTCGGCGACCAGGAACTTCAGGCGGGCGCGGTTGCGCAGCCGGCGGTAGCCGTAGTCGCGGAAGATCGAGATGACGCCCTCGAGGACGTCCGGCACCTCGTCCAGCGGCACCCAGGCGCCCAGCCGGACACCGAGCTTGGGGTTGGTGGAGAGGCCGCCGCCGACCCAGAGGTCGAAGCCGGGGCCGAGCTCCGGGTGGCGCACGCCGACGAAGGCGATGTCGTTGATCTCGTGCGCCACGTCCAGGAGCGGGGAGCCGGAGATCGCGGTCTTGAACTTGCGCGGCAGGTTGGAGTAGGCGGGGTTGCCGACGACGCGGCGGTGGGCCTCCTCCAGGGCGGGGGTGCCGTCGATGATCTCGTCCTCGGCGATGCCGGCCACCGGGGAGCCGAGGAAGGCGCGCGGGGTGTCGCCGCAGGCCTCGGTGGTGGACAGGCCCACCGCCTCCAGGCGGTTCCAGATCTCGGGGACGTCCTCGATGCGGATCCAGTGCAGCTGGATGTTCTGCCGGTCGGTGATGTCCGCGGTGCCGCGGGCGAACTCCTGGGAGATCTCCCCGATGACGCGCAGCTGCTCGGTGGTGAGACGGCCGCCGTCGATGCGGACGCGGAGCATGAAGTAGCTGTCGTCCAGCTCCTCCGGCTCCAGGATCGCGGTCTTGCCGCCGTCGATCCCGGGGCGGCGCTGGGTGTACAGACCCCACCAACGCATGCGGCCCCGGAGGTCGTTGGGGTCGATCGAGTCGAAACCGCGCTTGGAGTAGATCGTCTCAATGCGTGTCCGCACATTGAGACCGTCGTCGTCCTTCTTGAACTGCTCGTTCCCGTTGAGCGGGGTGAAGTGTCCGGCGGCCCACTGACCCTCGCCGCGGTGTCGGCTCACCTTGCGGCGGGAGGCGGCGGGATTCTCGGGCGTGGCTGCCATGGTTCACAGTCCTTCGGGACAGACGGGCATACGGCTCTGACCTGGGCGGATGAGCGCAGGGACAAGGAGACGTCCCGCGGCGGCGTCGGGCGCGGAACGAGGAGGGAGGGGTGACGCGGGGGCTGTCGGGCGGCTGAGGTCTCGTCAGCAGGCCGGACAGATGGCGCTGGACATGCGACCGAGGTCGACGTGTCGTCGACTCACCAGGGCGATTCCAGTTCCGAACATGGCGGAAGCGTGGCACGGGGTCCTGGCGAGCGTCCACTGTCGTCCATGATCCGGACACTTGCGTCTCGCCATGCGATATCGCTGTGTCATGGACATCGGCGCACGTCAGCGGTGTACGCCCTGGTCAGTGGTGTCCGGGAGAGCCGTTGGAGAGAGAGGTCCTGAGGCAGGTGAAGGGCCGCGGGGGGCGTGAGGCGCGTGCGCCGGGTGGGGCCGGCGGGGCGAGCGGGACGAAGCAGGGGGAACCGTCCGGCTCGGGTCGCGGGGGCGGTGGGCGCGTGGGGCGCCAGGGGCGCGGGTGCCGAGAGCGCAGGTGCCGAGGACCCGGGCACCGAGGGCGGGGCCCCGAGAGCGGGGGCGCCGAGGGCACGGGTGCCGAGAGCGCAAGTGCCAAAAGCCCGGGCACCGGGAGCGGGGGGCGCCAAGGGCACGGGCACCAAGGGCGGGGGCGCCGAGAACGCAGGTGCCGAGAGCCCGGGCACCGAGGGCGAGGGCGCCGAGAGCCCGGGTACCAAGGGCGGGGGCGCCGAGAGCCCGGGTACCAAGGGCGGGGGCGCTGAGAGCACGGGCACAGGGGCGGGGGCGCCGAGGGCACGGGGGCCGAGGGCGGGGGCGGGCGTCCCGGTGGCGTGCGGGCTGCCGCCGATCACGTCGCGGCGGGGCATGCGGGCCGGGTGGCCCGGGCGGCCTGGTGGCGGGGTCGCCCGGACGCGGGGTCAGGCCGGGAACGCGCCGGGCCAGGGGCCGGGGGCGGCGGGGACGTTCTCCTCGGCGGTCTCGGTGCGGAAGAGGCGGAACCCGCGGCGCAGGTAGTTGTCCATGGCATGCTCGCCGTCCAGGCTGCAGGTGTGCAGCCAGACCCGCGTGGTCGGCGTGCGCTCCGGCCGGCGGCCGGCCAGGTCCCAGGCGCGGGCGACGCCCTCGGAGAGCAGGTGCCCGCCGATCCGCCGGCCCCGGAAGTCCGGCAGCAGGCCGAAGTACACGATCTCCACCACGCCCTCGTCCTGCGCCTCCAGCTCCACGTACCCGGCGGGCGTGCCCCGGTCGTACGCCACCCAGGTCTCCACGCCGGGCCGCTCCAGGTGCTCCCGCCACCGGGCGTGGGACCAGCCGAGCCGGTCGATCCAGGTGATGTCGCCGCCCACCGAGGCGTACAGGAACCGGCTGAACTCCGGCGAGGGCACCTCGGCCCGGACCACGCGGACGTCGCCCTCCGGCACGGCGGCCGGACGCAGGTCGGCGGCGGAGGTCTGCTCGAGGGACCAGGTGGTGACCGTGGTGGTGGTGGTCGTGCTGCTCATGCGGTCAGACAATCATCCGGGCGGGGACTCTGTCGAGAAACCGCCGGTCACCTCACACCTCACCCGTCGGGCCGGCTCCGGCCGCGTCACTCCAGCGAGGCGTCGACCGCGCGCAGCGGCACGGCGAACAGGGTCCGCTCCCCGTCCCCCGCCGCGTCCGCGACCCCCCAGAGCTCACCGGTGCCCGATCGGTACGCCAGCCCGCGCGCTCCCGCGGCCCAGCAGAACGGGAGGTCGTAGTCGCCGCACCGCGCCGCGCGGGCGGTCCGCTCCCCCGCCGACTGCGCCCACAGCGCCCCGCGGCCGCCCCGGGCCTCGCGGGGGTCGGCCGCCAGGTACCACCGGTCCTCGACGGCGCCCTCGGGCCGGTGCGCCACCACGCCCCGGATGCCGGTCGCCTCCGTCCGGTAGCTCTCCACCGGCCGCGCGAAGCCGCTGTCGTCCACGGAGAGCAGGCCCTCCCGGCCCTGGTAGCCGCTGAAGGTGTAGCGCCACAGCCGCGACGGCCCCTCGTCCCGCCGCTCGGCGGCGACCAGGGTGTCGGGGGAGGTGGAGCGGTCCACCGAGAGCGCGCCGAGACAGGCGGAGCCGTCGTCCCCCTCGGAACACCCGGCGCCGCGCAGGCGGTACGAGGCGACGGCCGGCAGGACGAACCGGCTCCCGTCGTCCGCCCGCGTGCCCTCCGCCCGGTGCACCCGGTCCAGGGAGAAGACGTGCAGGGTCTCGCCGCCGCCGGGCCCGCCCACGGTGGCCAGCAGCTTGTCCTGGTACCAGACGATGCCGCGCAGTTCGGCGCCGAGCGCCCGGTACCCCTCCCCCGGCCCGTCCCCGGCCTGCGGGGTGGGCAGGGCGAGCAGCCCCCAGGTGTAGGTGAGCCGGTCGGGGTCGCCCGCGTCGACGAAGGCCACCCGCGCGGATCCGGGCCCGTCCGCGTCGCCGGTCCGCGTCCAGGCGGACACGATCACCGGATCCTCGCCCCACCGCCGGTCGGAGTCGGCGGGCGCGGCCACCGACACCGGGGCCCAGTCCTCGTCCCGCGCGTCGGTCTTCTCCCAGCAGTAGGAGCGCACCGCCTCCGGTTCCGCGGGCAGGGACCCCTCGTCCGCGCAGTCGTCGCCGCCCGGCATCGGGTGCTCGGCCTCGCGCAGCACCGTGCGCAGCGGGACGGCGCCGCCCAGCCGGTCGGCGAGGGCGTCGAGCCGGGGCCACGGAACGGCCTCCTCGCGGAGCACGGGCCCGGTGGCGGCGGGGAGTCGCTGCAGGCCGCCCGGGGTGTCGTCGGTCGCCTGCGACACGCTGATGACGGTCGCCGCTCCGGTGAGGGCCAGCGCCGTCCCACCCAGCAGGGCACGCAGCGCGACACCCCTTCTGCGTCTGCGGTGCCTGCCCCGTGCCATCGGGTTCCTCCTGTGTCCTCGCCGTAACACTGTTCCGCGGCAACGGAGTTGTGTCCACCGCCGGTCATGAGGAGTTGTCCGTGGATGGTACGGCAGTTGAAGCCGAGCCTGGTCAACACCCTGGTGGATGGGGAAGGATCGCCGCCACCCACCCCCCGTTCCTTACCCACGGACACCGGAGGATCCACACATGATCCGTCACACTCCTCGCCGCGCCACCGCAGCGGCCGTCGCCGTGGCGGCGCTGGCCACTCTGGCCACCGCCGGACCGGTCGTCGCGGCGGAGGGCGCCCCGGCCGGGCGGGTCTTCATGGTCAACCCGGTGCAGGCCACCGGCGACCAGACCCTGGTGGACGCCAAGGACGCCGCGTCCGCCGTGCCGGAGTCCGCCTACGCCCTGGCGACGCTGCGCAACCTCGACGGCAGCGGCCGGCTCTCCGGCCGGTGGGTGACCGTCCGCTCCGAGACCGGATCACCGGCCGACGTCGCGCGAGCGGGCGCCTACGACCGGCACGACGACGAGTTCGAGCAGGTGATGGCGTACTTCTGGATCAACGAGGCGCAGGAGTACCTGCAGGGCCTCGGCTTCGGCAGCGAACTGCCGGGCGTCAACGACCGGGCCCAGCCGGTCCGGCTGAACCAGTGGGGCGCGGACAACTCCTACTTCACCGACAAGAAGGCGGAGATACGCCTCGGCAAGGGCGGGGTGGACGACGCCGAGGACGCGGAGGTGATCGTCCACGAGTACGGGCACGCGGTACACCACGCGCAGGTGCCGGGATACGGCACCTCGGTGGAGGCCGGGGCGATCGGCGAGGCCTTCGGCGACTACCTCGCGGTGACCGTGGGCGACCACGCGGTCCGTCGGTACGGGTGGACGCGCGACGCCGACCTGGCCTGCGTCGCGGACTGGGACTCGGTGCCGTACTCGGGGACCCCGCACTGCCTGCGACGGGTCGACGGGTCCAGGACCTACGCGGACCGGGTGGGCGAGGTCCACGCGGACGGCCAGATCTGGTCCCGCGCCCTGTTCGACATCCGCGGGGCCCTCGGCGCCCGCACGGCCGACCGGATCATCGTGAACGCCCAGTTCGACTTCGCCCCGGACACCAGCTTCAGCGACGCGGCGCGGGCGACCGTCGCCACGGCGGAGGAGATGTACGGCGCGAAGGCGGCCGACGCGGTCCGCGCGGCCTTCCGGGCGCGCGCGATCCCGGGCGTCTGACGCCCGCCGCGCGGCGGCCTGAACGCCGGTCCGGTGCCCGACCTCCTCCGCATCGCGGTGGGGCGGAGGTCGGGCACCGCCGGACACTCGTCACGCACGGTCTGCCGGCGCCCTTCCTTCGTGCGGGTGACGACTCCTTGTCCTGCTACCGCCGGCTGCCGAGGGCTCCTGTCCGAGCCCGCGAAGGGGGCGCCCCCGACGCCGTCGAGCGGTGCGGTGGGAGACTGGAACCGGACCAGAGCGGACCGGATCCGCACGGTCCGCACGTCATCCGCACGTCATCCGCACGTCAGAAGGACCCTCATGGACGAGGCAACGGCCCGCGCCGTCCTGGCCACCGCCGCCGCCACGCAGTCGCACCCGGAGCTCCGTGGCATCGACGCCGGGGCGGCGCCGCTGCTGTCGTTCGGCGACAACGCCGTGTTCGCCTGCGGCGGCCTCGTCGCCAAGATCGCCCGGACCTCCGAGCTGCTGGACCGCGCCCGCCACGAGGTGGCCGTCGCGCGCTGGCTGGAGGAGCAGGGGGTGCCGGCGGCGCGCGCCGCCGGGGAGCCCGAGCTGGTCGACGGTCACCCGCTGACCCTCTGGCACCGCCTGCCCGACCCGGTCCGCCCGGCCGGGGCCCGGGACCTGGCGGAGCTGCTGCGGGTGGTGCACGCCCTGCCCGCCCCGCCTCTCCCGCTCCCCCGCCGTGAGCTGCTCGGCGGTGTCGAGCGCTGGCTCACGCTGGCCGGCGACGCGATCGACCCCGGGGACGCCGCCTACCTCCGCGCCCGCCGGGACGGCTTCGCCGCCGAGGCCGCCGCGCTCACCCCGCACCTGGAGCCGGGGACGATCCACGGCGACGCGCTCCCCCGCAACGTCCTGATCGGCCCGGACGGCCCGGTCCTGATGGACCTGGAGACCTTCTCCCACGACCTGCGTGAGCACGACCTGGTGGTCATGGCCCTCTCCCACGACCGCTACGGCCTGCCCGGCGAGGCGTACGACGCCTTCTCCACCGCGTACGGCTGGGACGTGCGGGAGTGGGAGGGCTGCGCGGTCCTGCGCGGGGCCCGGGAGACCGCGAGCTGCGCCTGGGTCGCCCAGCACGCGCCCACCAATCCGAAGGCCCTGGCCGAGTTCGAGCGCCGGGTTGCCTCGCTGCGCGACGGCGACCCGACGGTCCGCTGGTACCCCTTCTGAGGCACGGCCCCGGCCGGCCCGGAACGCGGGCCTCAGCGGGCCCGGGGCGCGGGCTTCAGCGGGCTCAGCGGGCTCAGTGGGCCGGGGACGCGGCCCCGGCGGGCACGTTCACGCCTGGCGGGCCCGTTCCCAGGCGGCCTCGAACTCCTGCCGGGTCGCCCGGCGGGAGGCCAGGTCCGGGTCCCACAGGTCCACCGGCGGATCGAACAGCCGGTCCTTGGGCCCGGTCCGCACACCCGTGCCGTCCGCGGCGATCTCGACCTGCCGCAGCCGCCGGCCGTCGGGACCGAGCTCGAGCAGGAACACGACCGGTTCCCCCTCCTCGTCCCAGACCTCCCGCAGCCACACCCGCTCGCGCCCGGCGAGCACCCCGAAGCCGGGCCGGCCGCGCTGCTCGTCGCGCCGCCGGCGAAGGCTGGTCAGCGGGTTGGGGTCCGGGTCCGTGAGCCCCACCTCCGCGAGGTTCCAGCCCCGCGCACACCGCGCGGTGTCCGGGTCGTCGACCACCTCGACCTCGGCGACCGCCTCCACGACCGCCCGGGCCGAGGGCGCCCGCACCCACCACCACAGCTGCCCCATGCCGTAGTCGTGGCAGACCAGGAACCGGCCGCCGTCCCGCGCACCGGGGGCCCCTGCCTGGGCGGCGCTCGCCGCGGCGGCGCTCACGCCGCTTCCCGCAGGGGCCACGCCCCGTCGACCACCGCGTCCGTCTCCCCCTTGGCGCGCAGGAAGTCCTGCAGCCCGGCTGCCCACGAGGCCCGCCACCCGATCTGCTGCCGGTGCAGTTCGGCCACGCCCAGGCCGGCCACCTTGGCGTGGCGCTCGGCTATCGCCCGGGCCAGGCGGGCCGCCGCCAGCGCGTCGGCGGAGGCGTCGTGGGCGCCGTCCAGCGGGACGCCGTACTCGGCGCAGACCGCCTCCAGGGTTCGCTTGCCGCGGCGGTAGCGGTCGACCTCCCGGTCGACGGTGTAGGGGTCGATCACCGGCGCGGGGTCCTGGCCGCCCATCCGCTCGCGCAGCGAGGGCAGGCCGTGGCGGCGCAGTTCGGCGGACAGCAGCGTGAGGTCGAACGCGGCGTTGTAGACCACCACGGGTATGCCGGACTGCCAGTAGCCCGTGAGCACGCCCGCCACCTCGTCGGCCACCCGGTCGGCGGGCAGGCCCGAGGCCGTGACCCGCTCGTTGGTGATGCCGTGGACGGCAACCGCCTCGGCGGGGATCTCCATGCCGGGATCGGCCAGCCATTCCCGGCGCCCGGCGACCTCGCCCTCCCTGACCTCGAGCACGGCGGCGGTGACGATGCGGGCCTCGTGCGGATCGGTGCCGGTGGTCTCCAGGTCGAAGCCGATCAGCGGTGCGTGGTGCCAGCCCATGGCGGCCCCCCTTTCGTGGTGATGCGTTCCCCCAGGTGTTCCTCACCTTCGCACGCGCCACTGACAACGCCGGGGCCGCGTTCCGTCCCGTCCCGCCCCCTTACGGCCGAAATCGGCCCGGCGGATATCGGGACATCAGGACACCGGGCGCGAATCCGCCCAGGCCACCTCGAACTCCTCGCGGTAGGTGGGGAACAGGGCGCTCTCCTCCGCCTCCCCCGACCTGACGACCCGGCCGCCGTTGCGCAGCAGCATCACCGGGGCCTCCATGCCCCGGGTGCGCCGCAGGTACGACTGGACGACCGCGACGCCGTCGGCGCCGTCCCCGTCGACCAGGTAGGCCGTGAAGCGGGGCGTCTCGTCGTAGACCTGGATCTCGAAGGCGCCGGGGTCCCGCAGCCGGGAGCGCACCCGGCGCATGTGGAGGATGTTCATCTCGACCGCGCGGGCCAGCTCGCCGCGCTTGATGCCGAGTTCGCGCTCGCGCCGGCGGACAGCGCTTGAGGCGGGGTTGAGGAACAGCAGCCGCACCCGGGTGCCGGACTCGGCGAGGCGGACCAGCCGCCGCCCGGAGAAGTTCTGCACCAGCAGGTTGAGGCCGATGCCGATGGCGTCCAGCCGGCGCGCGCCGCCGAAGATGTCCTCGGCGGGGAAGTGGCGCAGCATCCGCACCCGGTCGGGGTGGACGGCGACCACGTCGGCGTACCGGTCGCCGACCAGGTCCTCGACGGCGTCGACCGGAAGGCGCCGGGCGGAGGGCACGTCCCCGCCGGCGCCGAGCATGTCCAGCAGCCGGGCGGAGGCCCGCTCGGCCTGGGAGAGGACCGCGGCGGACAGGGCACGGTTGCGGGTGACCACGTTGCGGGCCACCTCGAGCTCGTCCAGCGCCAGTTCGAGGTCGCGGCGGTCGTCGAAGTAGGGCTCGAAGCAGGGCCAGTGCTGGACCGTCAACTCGCGTAGCTGGGGCAGCGTGAGGAAGCTGAGCACGTTGTCGTCGGCGGGGTCGAGCAGGTAGCCCTTGCGGCGGCTGACCTCGCGGACGGCGACGGCGCGCTGCACCCACTCCTGTCCGGCGGGCCCTGCTGCGGCGACCACCCAGTCCTCGCCGTGGACCGGCTCGTATACGGGGCGCAGCACCGCGGCCACCACCGCGCGCATCCGCTGTTCGACGAGATTCAGCCAGATGTAGGCGCGGCCGGCCCGCTGGGCCCGGGTGCGCACCTCGCTCCAGGCCTCGGCGCCCCATTCGAGCTCCGGCCCGATGGCGGCCTCCATCGGCCGGGCGAGCGACACCGCGCCGGGCGGGGCGTCTGCCGGGTTTCCCTCACGACCGCCGTCGCCAGGGGGCAACTCCAGGCCTCCCGAGCCCACCCCTGCACCGCCTTCCGCTCCCCTGGAGCCGTCCTCTTCAATGATCAAGAAAGATTACTCCGGGTTGGCGGGCGGTGCAGCCGGATGCACAGGCTCGTTCCCCAACTACCGCATCCTGCACGCCCGTTCCAGCAGTGCGACGGAGACGGAGTGAGTCTTTTCATACCGCATCGGCGGTGGTCGGAGGGGTGCTCGTCGGCCTCGGGAGCGACGCCGGCCCAGAATGGCCGATTCCGCTTCTTCCGGATCCTCCTCCGGGCCCTCATGATTCCGCGTCCCCAATCCGGGTGAGGTTGCGACCAACTCCGTTGACCCGGGGTATCCGATCGGGAGCATCGGTGCGTGCTTCGCCGTCTTTCGGGAAGAATCGGCGGGAACTGGGCGAGGCGCACAGGCACCGCCGATCCGTACCTACCTGGGAGAGTCGAGTCCATGCAGGTCTGGCCGGGAGAGGCGTACCCACTGGGCGCCACGTACGACGGCGCCGGCACCAACTTCGCGGTCTTCACGGAGACCGCGGAGCGTGTCGAGCTGTGTCTGCTGCACGACGACGGTTCGGAGACGGCGGTCGAGCTCAAGGAGAGCGACGCCTTCGTCCGGCACGCCTACCTGCCGGGGGTGATGCCCGGTCAGCGGTACGGCTTCCGGGTGCACGGCCCGTACGCCCCCGAGCGCGGACTGCGGACCAACTCGGCGAAGCTGCTGCTGGATCCATACGCCAAGGCGGTGTCCGGGTCCGTCCGCTGGGGCGAGGAGGTCTACGGCTACCGCTTCGGCGAGCCGGACAGCCGCAACGACATGGACTCGGCGCCGCACACCATGACCTCGGTGGTGGTGAACCCCTACTTCGACTGGGGCGACGACCGGCCCCCGCGCACCCCGTACCACGAGACGGTGATCTACGAGGCCCACGTGAAGGGCCTGACCATGCGGCATCCGGGGCTGCCGGAGGAGCTGCGCGGCACCTACGCGGCGCTGGCCCATCCGGCGATCCTGGAGCACCTGACCGATCTGGGCGTGACGGCGCTGGAGATGATGCCGGTCCACCAGTTCGTGAACGACCACCGTCTGGCCGACCTGGGCCTGAGCAACTACTGGGGCTACAACACCATCGGCTTCTTCGCGCCGCACAACGCCTACGCCTCCTGGGGCGACCGCGGACAGCAGGTGCTGGAGTTCAAGTCGGCAGTGCGGGCGCTGCACGAGGCGGGCATCGAGGTCATCCTCGACGTGGTCTACAACCACACCGCCGAGGGCAACCACCTGGGCCCCACCCTGTCGTTCCGCGGCCTGGACAACTCCTCGTACTACCGGCTGACCGACGACCCGCGGTACTACATGGACACCACGGGCACCGGCAACAGCCTGCTGATGCGCTCCCCGCACGTCCTGCAGATGATCATGGACTCGCTGCGGTACTGGGTCACCGAGATGCACGTGGACGGTTTCCGCTTCGACCTGGCGGCCACGCTGGCCCGCCAGTTCCACGAGGTGGACCGGCTGTCGTCCTTCTTCGACCTGGTGCAGCAGGACCCGGTGGTCTCCCAGGTGAAGCTGATCGCCGAGCCCTGGGACGTGGGCGAGGGCGGCTACCAGGTCGGCAACTTCCCGCCGCTGTGGACGGAGTGGAACGGCAAGTACCGCGACACCGTGCGCGACCTGTGGCGCGGTGAGCCGCGCACCCTGGCCGAGTTCGCCTCCCGGCTGACCGGTTCCTCGGACCTGTACCAGGACGACGGCCGCCGTCCGCTCGCCTCGGTCAACTTCGTCACCTGCCACGACGGTTTCACCCTGCGCGACCTGGTCTCCTACAACGACAAGCACAACGAGGCCAACGGCGAGGAGAACCGGGACGGCGAGAGCCACAACCGGTCGTGGAACTGCGGGGCGGAGGGCGACACCGACGACCCGGGCGTGCGGGAGCTGCGCGGCCGGCAGATCCGCAACTTCGTCGCCACCCTGATGCTCTCCCAGGGCGTGCCGATGATCAGCCACGGTGACGAGTTCGCCCGCACCCAGCAGGGCAACAACAACGCCTACTGCCAGGACAACGAGCTGGCCTGGGTGGCCTGGCCCTCCGGGGAGGACGACGGGGAGCTCGACGAGGAGACGCTGCGGATCCGGGAGTTCACCCGGGCGATGGTGTGGCTGCGGCGCGACCACCCGGTCTTCCGCCGCCGCCGCTTCTTCCACGGGCGCCCCGTCGCGGGCACCCACGACGAGCTCTCCGACATCGCCTGGTTCACCCCCGAGGGCGCGGAGATGACGCCGGAGGACTGGGACACGACGACGGCCGGGGCGCTGACCGTGTTCCTCAACGGCAACGCCATCTCCGAGCCGGGGACGCGCGGCGAGCGGGTCGCCGACGACTCGTTCCTGCTGCTGTTCAACGCCTCCCCCGAGCCGATGGAGTTCACCCTGCCGGACGACCACGGCCAGCACTGGCAGGTGGTCGTCGACACGGCCCTCGCCGAGGGCGTGCCGGGGGGCGGCGGGGTGAAGCTGCGCGCCGGTGAGCGGCTGACGCTGACGGACCGTTCGCTGACGGTGCTGCAGCGCCCGGCCTGACAGCGGCGGCCGGGGACCCTGAGTGCCCGGCCGCCACCGCACGGCACACCGCCCCGCCCCGCCTCGGCCCCGTCGCCCGGGCGGGGCGGTGCGGTGCCAGGCCGGGGCGGTCCGGTGCCGGGGCGCCCCTCCCGTCCCGTCGGCCCCTCGCGTCACTCGTCCGGCGGAACGCGGCAACGCCCGCCCCGAGTCGGGGTACACCCCTTGCATGGACTCCCGCGCGCCCACCGCCACATACCGGCTGCAGCTCCAGCCAGGCTTCCCGTTCGCCGCGGCCGAGGCCGCCGCCCCGCACCTCGCCGCCCTAGGCGTCTCGCACCTGCACCTGTCCCCCGTCCTGGAGGCCGTGCCGGGCTCCACGCACGGCTACGACGTCACCGACCCGACCAGGATCCGCGAGGAGCTGGGCGGGGAGGATGCCCTGCGCTCCCTGTCCCGCACGGCCCGCTCGCTGGGCCTCGGGCTGGTCGTCGACATCGTGCCGAACCACATGGCGATGGCCCCGCTGTACAACCGTCCGCTGTGGGAGGTGCTGCGCAAGGGGCCCGGCTCCCCGTACGCCGCCTGGTTCGACATCGACTGGGAGGCCGGCGGAGGCCGCGTGCTGCTGCCGGTCCTCGGCGCTCCGCTCGGCGCGGAACTCCCCCACCTGCGCGTGGAAGGGGACGTGCTGCGCCATCACGACCAGGCCTTCCCGCTCCGTGCCGGCACCGAGGACCTGCCGCTGCCCGAGCTCCTCGACGCCCAGTTCTACCGCCTCGGCTGGTGGCGGCTGGCCCGCACCGAACTGAACTACCGGCGCTTCTTCACCGTCTCCGAGCTGATCGGCGTCCGGGTGGAGGACCCCGAGGTCTTCGACGCCACCCACGGCAAGATCCTGGAGCTGCTCGACGAGGGCGTCGTCGACGGCCTGCGCATCGACCACCCGGACGGCCTGGCCGACCCCGGGGCCTACCTGCGACGCCTGGAGAAGGCGACCGGCGGCCGCTGGACGGTGGTGGAGAAGATCCTCGCCGAGGACGAACGCCTCCCCGAGGCCTGGCCGGTGGCCGGCACCACCGGCTACGACACCCTGCGCCGGCTGGACGCGGTCCTCACCGACCCGGACGGCGCCCGCGCCCTGCTGGACCACCACCGGCGGCACACCGCGGCGCCCGACGACCTCGGCGGCGACTGGGAGGCCACCCGGCACCGCAGCGCCGAGCGGGTGATCGACCACGAACTCGCCGCCGAGACAAGCCGGCTGACCCGCGCGGCGGCCGCCGCCTGCGCCTCCTGCGCCGATCCGGAGCTGCGCGACCGCGCCCCGTGGGCGCTGCGCGCCGCGCTGCGGGAACTGCTGGTGCGCATGGAGGTCTACCGCCCGTACACGCCGCGGGACGCCGTCACGGTGCTCACCGAGGAGGCCGCCGCCGAGGCCCGCGCGGCATTCACGGTGCCCGAGGAGGCCGAGGCGGTCGACGTCGTCCGCGGGCTGCTCGTCGGCCGGTACGGGGAGTGGCCGGAACAGGTCGAGCTGTGCACCCGCTTCGCCCAGACCTCGTCGGCGCTGCGCGCCAAGTCCGTGGAGGACAGCGCCTTCTACCGGCACGTCCCGCTGCTGTCGGCCAACGAGGTGGGCGGCTCCCCCGACCGTCCCGCCGTCACCCCCGACGAGTTCCACGACTGGTGCGCCCGCCTGCAGCGGGAGCGGCCGCTGACCGGCACGGTGCTCTCCACCCACGACACCAAGCGCAGCGCCGACGTCCGGGCGGCGATCGCGGTGCTGAGCCAGTGCCCGGACCGCTGGGCGGAGGTCGTCGAGGAGGCGAGCGCCGCGAGCACCGCGAGCGGCGGCGGACCCGACCGGCAGCTGGCCTGGGCGGGCTGGCAGACGCTGTTCGGGCTCGGCGAGCCCTCCGAGGAGCGGCTGTCGGGGGCCCTGCTGAAGCACGCCCGCGAGAGCGGCCTGCACACCACCTGGACCGAGCAGGACGCCCGTTACGAGGAGACGGTCACCACCTTCGTCACCTCCGCGCTGTGCGGGTCGCCCGGCGGACGGGTCACGGAACTGCGCCGGTCGCTGGAGCCGCACCTCCGGGCCAACGTGCTGGCAGCGACGCTGCTCCACCTGACGATGCCCGGCGTCCCGGACGTCTACCAGGGCGGCGAGGGCGAGTACCGGGCCCTGGTCGACCCCGACAACCGCGACCCCGCCGTCCTCCCGCACCCGGACCCGGGCGTGAAGGGCGTGCTCACCACCGCCGCCCTCGCCCTGCGCCGCCGCCGGCCCGAGCTGTTCGGGGCGGACGCCTCCTACCGCCCGCTGGCCGCGGAGGGGGCCGCGGCCGGGCACTGTCTGGCCTTCACCCGCTCCGGCCGGGTGCTGACCGTCGTCACCCGGCTGTCGCTGCGCCTGGAGGAGTCCGGCGGCTGGGGCGGCACCGAGCTGCCGCTGCCGCCCGGCCGCTGGAGGGACCTGTGCGCTCCGGGGCGGGTGTTCGAGGGGCGGGTCCCTCTCGCCGACCTCCTCGGCCCGCTGCCGGTCGCCCTGCTGGAGCGCGCGGACGACGACTGACCCCGGACGTCCGGCCCCGCGACCGTGAGCCCCGCCGACGGAGCGGGGCCACGCGGACGGGCGGGGCGCGGCCCGCCGACCGCGCCCCGCCTGCCCCTCAGCCCGCCGGCACGTCGCCCGCGCCGGACCTGGCGGCGGATCACGCCGTCACGCCGGGCCGGGGGCCTCGGCCGGCGCCGTCTCCGCGAGCGTGAACACATCACCCGTTCGGGCGGTCATCACGCACTCGTTGGGAAAGGTCTCCGTGTACTGCACCAGCTTGCCGCCCCATTCGCCGCGGGCCCGGGCGGTCACCGGCGCGTACCGCATGGGGCAGACCGCGTCGGACCGCGCCGGGATCGCCTGGAGGTCACCGCGCGCGTCGGCCAGCTCGGCGCAGGCGCGGACCGCCTCACGATGGCCCACGGCCTGCGGCGGGTCGCACAGCAGCAGCGTCCCTCGGGCGGCGGCCGGCGCCCCGGAACGGGCGTCGGCGCCGGTCACCGACAGGTAGACCCAGTTGCCCTGGTAGGGCTCGGGGGCCGCCTGGGCGAGGGCCGTGGGCGTCGTCAGCAGCAGCGCGGCCGCCGTCAGCAGGGCGCCGCGCACCGGAAGGCCCCGGAAGGCCGGGGCGCAGGGGATCAGTCTCATAGCCCATGCATCGGCATGCGCGGGGGTCTGCCACACCCAAGTCACCTGAAGGGAGTAGGGCGTGAGGCGCCGCACGGGAGGGAAAGGTCTGATCCGGAGCGCGATGATCCCTCGGTGCCGCAGGATGGACCCGCTGCAACCAGGGAATCCGGGCCAATCGCTGGAACGAAGGGGAGCCGTTCGTGGAGTTCGAGGTGTGGGCGCCGCAGGCAGGCCGGGTGACGCTCCATTGCGACGGGAGCGAGCACGCGATGGAACCCGACGCGCTGCGCCGGGGGTGGTGGACGGCGCAGGCCGACGCGGCGGACGGGTCGCGGTACGGGTTCGCGCCGGACGACGGGCCGGTGCTGCCGGACCCGCGCTCGCGACGGCAGCCGGACGGCCCGGACGGGCTGAGCGCCGTCGTCGACCACGGGCGTTACCGGTGGCGGGCGGACTGGCCGGGGCGGCCGCTGCCGGGCGCGGTCCTCTACGAGCTGCACGTCGGCACCTTCACGCCCGAGGGCACCCTGGACGCGGCCGCCGCGCGGCTGGAGCACCTGGCGGACCTGGGCGTCACCCATGTGGAGCTGATGCCGCTCTGCCCGTTCCCCGGCCGGCACGGCTGGGGCTACGAGGGCGTCTCCCTCTGGGCGGTGCACGAGCCGTACGGGGGGCCCGAGGCCCTCAAGCGTTTCGTGGACCGGGCGCACGAGCTGAGGCTCGGCGTCGTGCTCGACGTCGTCCACAACCACCTCGGCCCGTCGGGCAACCACCTGCCCGCGTTCGGCCCGTACTTCACCGAGACCCACCACACGCCGTGGGGCGCCGCGGTGAACCTGGACGCCGCGGGTTCGGACGAGGTCCGCGACTTCCTGGTGGACAGCGCCCTGTCCTGGCTGCGGGACTACCGGCTGGACGGGCTGCGGCTGGACGCGGTGCACGCGCTGTGCGACAACCGGGCCTACCACATCCTGGAGGAGCTCTCCACGGCGGTGGACCGGCTGGCGGTGGGGCTGGGCCGTCCGCTGTTCCTGATCGCCGAGTCGGACCTGAACGACCCGCGCCTGGTCGCGCCCCGCGAGACGGGCGGGCTGGGGCTGCACGCCCAGTGGAACGACGACTTCCACCACGCGGTGCACACCACGCTGACCGGCGAGTCGCAGGGCTACTACGAGGACTTCGCCCGTGACCCCCTCGCCGCGCTGGCCAAGACGCTGACCGCCGGGTTCTTCCACGACGGCACGTACTCCGGCTTCCGCGGGCGGCGGCACGGGCGGCCGCTGGACCGCAGCCGGTTCGCGGCGCACCGGCTGCTGGGGTACTCCCAGACCCACGACCAGATCGGCAACCGCGCACAGGGCGACCGGCTCTCCGCGACGCTGTCGCCGGGGCTGCTGGCCTGCGCGGCGACCCTCACGCTCACCTCGCCGTACACCCCGATGCTCTTCATGGGCGAGGAGTGGGGCGCCTCCACGCCCTGGCAGTTCTTCACCGACCACACCGACCCGGAGCTCGCGGAAGCGGTCCGGCGGGGGCGGCGGCGGGAGTTCGCGGCGCACGGGTGGGCCGAGGAGGACGTTCCCGACCCGCAGGACCCGGCGACGCGGGACCGGTCGTGCCTGGACTGGACGGAGCCGGCGAAGGAGCCGCACGCGCGGCTGCTGGCCTGGTACCGGATGCTGATCGCGCTGCGGCACGAGCAGGGGGACCTCACGGATCCCGACCTCGCGGACGTGCGGGTCGCGTACGACGCGCAGGCACGGTGGTTCGCCTTCCGGCGTGGGGACCTGCGGGTGGTGCTCAACCTCGGCGACGCCCCGGCGGAGATCCCCCTCGGCAGCCGTCCCGTCGAGGTCCTCGCCTCCTGGACCCCCCTGGAGACCCCCGCCCCCGACGGCCACCTCCACCTCCCCCCACAGTCCTGCGCCGTCCTCCTCCAGACCTGACCTCCACCCCTGCGGGCAGTCGTGCCGCTGGGGCGGCCCGGCCGCCCGCAGGGGTTCACCGCCCGCAGGGGTTCAGGCGGCGCGAGCGGGCGCAGGCGAGCCCTGGGCGGGGCAGGGCGGGACGTCGGGCCCCGTGGGGCGTGAGCGGGCCGAGGCCGTCGGTCAGTAGGCCTCGTCGCGGAGGTCGGAGAGGCGTTCGAGGAGGATGGGCTCCCAGGCCTGCGCGAGCTCCGTCCGCAGCAGCGTGTGCCGCTCCGACTCCCTGGGCCCGAACCGCTGCACCAGCGCCGCCAGCCGCAGCACCGCGTCGCACCGGGCCAGCCACAGCCCCCGCAGGCACGGCCGGGGACCGTACCCGGCGAGCGTCGCCGCCCGGACCGCCGCCGGGGACCCGATGGCGCGGGCGAGGCCGGCGATGTCCTCCGCCGGGTCCCCCAGCACCGCGTCGGTCCAGTCCAGCACCCCCCGCACCCGCCCGTCCGCGCTGATCACCAGGTGTTCCGCGCTCAGCGCCCGGTGCACCAGGGCCGCCGTGCCGGGCCGCACCTCCAACTGCGTCGCCCCCGCCTCGCTGAGCGGCCGCAGCCACCCCGCGTCGATCTCGTCGGCGGCGACCAGTTCCTTGGCGGCCTGCCGGGCCTCCCGCCGCAGCGTCTCCAGCGACCGGGGCGCGGCCTTGGGCACGCCCACCGCCTCCGCCTGCCGCAGCGGCACCGCGTGCAGCCCGGTGAGCAGCCCGGCGAGGTCCGCCTCGCCCAGGGCGGTCACCTTGTGCCGGGCTCCCGCGCCGCCCTGGAGGGCGGTGTCCAGGGTGTAGACCAGGCCCGGCCGCCACTCGCCGTGCCCCCGGCTGACGGGGACCGGGACCCCCACGTGCGGCCTGACCAGGTCCCGCAGCCGCAGCTCCCGAAGCCGCCGCGCCGACTGCTCGCGGTCGTGGGCGAGCCGCAGCACGTGCCGGTCGCCGACCCACCAGGTGCTGTGGGCGCGCTCGGGCTCCGGCGTCTTCTCGTCCACCACGGGACGGATCGCGGGTTCGCCGGAGGATCCGTCGCCGGACTCGGACGGAAGGAGGGTGCGGACCAGCTCGCGCAGCTCGTCCTCGGAAGGCGGATTCGGTGCCTGATTCATGATGGTGGTGCCGTTTTGTTCGTGCCGGAGGGGGTTCGGGCGGGGGTGGGCCGGTCCGCGACGCGCATCAGCCGACCGTCACGATCTCACGAGGGGCGTCGTTGAGCCGCCGTCCCCCTCCCTCGGTGACCGTCACGACGTCCTCGATCCGGACGCCGAAGCGGCCCGGCAGGTAGATCCCGGGCTCCACGGAGAAGCACATGCCGGGCACCAGCGGCTGCCGCTCCCCCTCGATCATGTAGGGCGGCTCGTGGGTGGTGACGCCGATGCCGTGGCCGGTCCGGTGGATGAAGTACTCCCCGTACCCCGCCTCGGTGATCACGGCCCGGGCGGCCCGGTCGACGTCCTGGCAGGCGGCGCCGGGCCGCACCGCCCGGAAGCCGGCCTCCTGGGCCTCGCGGACGATGTCGTGGACGCGGCGCTCCTCGTCCGCCGGCTCGCCGACGTGGACGGTGCGCGAGATGTCGGAGCCGTAGCCGTGCATCAGACCGCCGAAGTCGAGGACCACCATGTCGCCCTCCTCGACGACCCGCTCCCCGGCCTCGTGGTGCGGGTTCGCGCCGTTGGGGCCGGAGCCGACGACGGTGAAGTCCACCTGCTCGTGGCCGAAGCCGCGCAGCAGGCCGGCGAGGTCGGCGGCGATCTCCTCCTCGCGGCGGCCGGCGAAGCGGACCTGGCGGATCCCCGCGAAGGCGGCGTCCGCGGCGGCCCCGGCGGCGGCCATGCGCTCGAGCTCGACGGCGTCCTTGACCGCCCGCAGCATCGGCAGCGCCTCGCTGAGGGCGACGTGGGAGCTGTCGGGCAGGGCACGCCGCATTCCGAGGAGGTGGAGGGCCCAGGTGTTGTCGCTGACGGCGTAGCGGCCGCCCTTGTCGAGGCCGAGGGAGGCGACGGCGTAGGGGTCCTTGCCGTCCGTCCAGTCCCGCAGGGTGAGGGCGCCGGCGCCGGCCGCCTTCGCGGCGTCGGGGGCCTCCAGGGTGGGCACCACCAGGACCGGCTCCCGGCCGGGCGTCAGGGCCAGCAGGGTGAGCCGCTCGGTGGCGGCGGGCGGGGTGTAGCCGGTGAGCCAGACCATGTCGGGGCCCGGCGCGATCAGCAGACCGGCCAGTCCGGCGGCCTCGGCCTCCCGGGCGGCGCGTTCCATCCGCACCCGGTGGTCGTCGGCGCTGAAGGGTTCGAACGGGCCGGTCATCCGAGGGCCTCCCTGGAAGGTGAAGGGCACGGTGGGGCATGAGCAGCGGGTACGCCCCAGGCCTCAAGTGTCCCGCATCCGCACCTGCGGCGTTGCCTCATTGACGTGTTCCCGCCCGGCTTGCGCCCCTGGTGGGCCCGGTCGTGGCCCCCGCGGCGGGCCCGTGCCCGGGGACACAGGGAGCACACGGGGACACACGGGGCACACCACCGGGCGGACGCCGGCCGCGGCCGGCCAACGGCCGTGCACCGCGGCGCCGGGTCACTGCCGACGGTCGGCCCCGACGCCGGGCGCCGGAACGCCGGGGATCGCCCAGGCTCCGGCCGTCCGACCGGACGGCACAAGGTCGGCGGGGGCCGCCGCGGCGGACGGGGGCGACGACGCGGACAGGGACGGAAGCCCGGGCGAGGGGAGAAGGCTGCGCGGCCCCGGAAGCCCGGGCGGGGACGGCACGGCGCCCGGCACGAACCGGTGGGCCCGCCGGGAGAGCCAGGCGTCCTTGTACCGGTCGACCTCGCGGTGCCAGTTCAGGATGCCCGCCATCCAGTTCCGCAGGTCGGCCACGTACCCGTCGACGGCCCGGCGGGCCTCCACACCGAGCGCGAGGTCCTCGTACAGGGCGGGGAGCTCGTGGGCGACGACGTGCTGGAACTGCTCCATGCGCCGGGCCGTCAGGTCCTGCACGACGCGGAGGGCGTCCGGGTAGTCGCAGCCGAAGAAGTTCTGCACCACCAGCACGGCGTTGTGGATCTCGCCCTCGAACTCGATCTCCTTCTGGTACGAGAAGATGTCGTTGACCAGGCAGGCGTAGTCGACGGCCGCGTTCTCCAGGGACCGGACGGGCCCGCTGCGGTAGACCTCCGCCGGGACGGCGGGGCCGTGGCCGAGGCGGCACAGGCTCATCGTGAGGTCGGCCCCGAAGGTGGCCCGTCGCATCTCCAGGTAGTCCACCGGGTCCGGGACGCGGTGCAGGAGCTGGTTGGCGAGCTCCCAGACCCAGCTCTCGGTCATGTCGTCCACGGCCTTGCGCAGGATCTTCCGCTCGTCGGGCGACATCGCCGCGGTGGTGCGCGCCCACAGATCGGCGAGACCGCGCTCCATGGCGTTGGCCGGGGGCCCGGCGGCCTCGCCCTCGAGAGGCATGCAGGCGGAGAGGCGGGCCGTGGTGAGGCGGGCCGCCGCCAGGTCCCGGCGGTGCCCGAAGACCAGCGGGTAGTAGTCGTCGCCGTAGGTGCCCCAGGCCAGCCAGGCGGAGGCCAGGTCGAGCCCTTCCCGGGTGCCCGAGGGGTGGATCCCGGCGGCGCAGAGCGGGAGGTCGTAGGCGCGCAGCTTGTCCTCGTCCCACACACCCTCGGCGAAGATCCCCGTGTCCTCCACCCAGTCCCGCAGCCGGTGGCGGGCGCCGTCCAGGTGCGGGCTGAGGGTGAGCTCGAACGGCATCGGCAGGTCGGGGATCCGGGCCGGGCCGACGCGCCGGCCCGGCACATGCGTGTGGTTCCGCAGCCGCGCGGCCCCGGCCCCCGCGAGCAGCGCCCGCACGTCGGCGGCGGAGGCGCCCGGCCCGGTCGGGCCGCGGAGCGGGTCGGTGCGGGCGGCGAGCGCGCCTTCGTTCATGTAGCGGCTCGAGCGCAGGTGCCACTCGTGGCCGCCGGACTGCCAGTCCTGCAGGCCGCGCGTGTAGGCGGCGACGGCGGCCACCTCGTCGGGGGTGAGGCCGGCCTCCAGGGCGAGGGCGGGCACCTCGGTCAGTGCGGTGTGCTCGAACTGGTGGAGGCGGGAGGTGAGGATGTCGTTGACGGTCTCGGCGGCCTGCTGCGGCGGGCAGCCGAAGAAGTCCTCCAGGACGAGGACGCCGTTGCTGAGCTCGCCCTCCTCCTCGACCTCGCGCTGGTAGGAGAAGAGGTCGTTGCGCAGGTGGACGCCGTCGGAGAAGGTCTCCATCAGCACCCGCAGCGGCCGGGACCGGGCGACGCGGTGCGGGACCTCGGCGGTGGCGTACTCGACCAGGCCTGCCGACCAGGGGGCCCCGCCGACCTTGCGGCGCATCTCGATGTACTCCACCGGGTTGGCGATCCGGCCCTCGCCGATGTTGGAGAGCTCCCACAGCGACTCGTTCAGCAGGTGTTCGGTGGCCAGGGCGAAGCGGCGGCGCCAGTGCTCCGACATCGCGGGGGCGGTGCGCGCCCACAGGTCGGCGAGCCCGGCCTCCACCGGGTTCCGCGGCTCGGGCACGGGGGTCGCGAGGTCGGGCGGCATGAACTGCGGGAGCCGCTCCAGGTGGGCCCGGCCGCCGGCGCGGTCCAGGCCGCGTTTGAACATCTCCAGGAAGTGGTCGTCGAAGAAGAAGACCCACACGTACCAGTCGGTGATCAGGGAGAGCGCGGGCCCGTCGCAGTCGGGGTGGGTGTAGGCGCACAGCAGGCCGTAGTCGTGCGCGTCGAGGTCGGACTGCTCCCAGACGCCGGATCCCTCCAGCATCCCCATGTCCCGGGCCCACCCCGTGGAGTGGGCGCGGGCCTCGTCGAGGTGCGGGTTCAGCCGCGCGGGATACGGCATGTAGAACTGCGGGAGTTCGAACGGCTGCGTCATGGCCGGGTCCTGCCCCGGCCCACGCCCCGCCATCCGCCACCCGACCCGGCTCCACACCTTCGCGTGAAACCGGGGCGAACGGGAACTCCCACCCGCCGCGGTGCCGTCGAGGAGGCGCCACGACCTCCCGCCCGGCGGCAATCGGACGCCCTGGCCGAATCTTGCTCTGGCCTCGCACGGATCAACGATGTTCGAATCGTGTTCCACTTCAGACCCAGTGGCTTACGGGGGAACAGCAGTGCCCTCCTTGACCTACCAGGACCTGCACGCCGCGCACGCCGGGGCCATCGAGGCCGAGGTGACCGCCGCACTCGAGGCGGCCGGCCCGCCCGGCGGGCTGTTGAGGACCGCCTGCGAGGAACTGCTGGACCGGCAGCCGATGCGGTACCCCTTGTCGGTCCTTCCCCTGGCGGTCCACGGCGCGGAGACCGGGGACCCGGAGCCCGCGCTCCCGCTGGCGGCGGTGCACCTGCTGTGGTGGACGGCCGCCTGCCGCATGGACGACGTCGCGGACGGGGAGAGTGCCGCCGGGGAGGGGGCGTCCGGCCCCGAGACGTCGCTCTCCACCCTGGCCCTCGGCACGCTGCTCCCGCTGCGCCTGCTCGGCTCGCCGCGCCTGCCCGGCCCCTCGCAGCAGTCCCTGGCCGCCGAGTTGATCTCCTGCGGCCTGGCCGCGGTGGGCGGCCAGCTCGCCGACCTGCGGGGCGCCTCGGGGATCGCGCCGCGGCGTGGGGCGGTGCTGGCCGCCTACCGCGGCAAGTCCGGCGCCCCCTTCGCGATGATCACCGGCATGGCGGCGCTGCTCGCCGGCGCGTCGCCCGAACGCACCGCCGCGTGGCGCGAGTTCGGCGACCTCCTCGGAATCCTCTGGCAGTTCTTCAACGACCAGGAGGACATCGCCTCCGGCCGCAACGAGGACCTGGCCAACGGCACCGCGACCCATCTGCTGGCCTGCGCCGCCGAGTCGGCCTCCCTCGCGGAGGCCGCCCGGCTCGGCCTGCTCCGTCAGGCGGCCCGGACGTCCCCCCGGGCCCGAGAGGAACTCCTCGGGATGCTGCTGCGCGACGAGGCGCTGGAGCTCTTCCGGCAGGACGTGGAACGGCACCGCGTCCTCGCCCACCAGGTCCTCGGCCGCCTCGGCGGGCGGGAGCCCTACGCGTCCTGCCTCCGCGACCTCGTCGACCAGGCCGCACGTCCGTCCCTGCCCGCGCCGGTCCCCGCCCGCTGATCGCGTCCCCGCTCCCGTCCCCCGCGAAAGAGTCCGCCCATGTCCCGCCGCACCGCCGTCGTCGTCGGCGGCAGCATCACCGGAATGCTGGCCGCCGCCGTCCTGGCCGAGTACGCCGACGTCACCGTCGTCGAACGCGACCGGCTTCCCGAGGGACCCGAGCCGCGCCGGGGCCTGCCGCAGGCCCGGCACGCGCACGTGCTGTGGTCCGGCGGCGTGAAGGCCATGGAGTCGCTGCTGCCGGGTCTGGCCGAGGAGTTGACGGCGAGGGGGGCCTGGCGCGCCCGGATCATGACGGACCTGGTCTCCAAGGCGCCCTCGGGGCAGTGGTTCCGCCGCTTCACCCATTCCCGGCACACCAACGTGGTGTGCGGCCGGGACCTGCTGGACGCCGTGGTCCGCGCCCGGGTGCTGCGCGACGCCCGGGTGACGCTGCGGACCGGCGTCGAGGCGGTCGGGCTCGCGGGCGCGCCCGACCGGGTCGTCGGCGTCGACGTGATGGCCGGTGAGGGCGGGGCGCGCGAGCGGCTGACCGCCGATCTGGTGGTGGACGCGAGCGGACGTGCGGGCCGCGCCCCGGTCTGGCTGACGGAACTGGGCCTGCCTCCGGTTCCGGAGCGCACCGTCGACTCGGGCATGGGCTACGCCAGCCGCCTCTACCGCGCCCCGGCGGGGGCGGAGCGCTTCCCGGTCGTCAACGTCCAGGCGGACCCGCACGCCCCGGTGGGGCGCGGCGGCATCCTCAACCCGATCGAGGGCGGCCGCTGGCTGGTCACCCTGGCCGGCAGCCGTGACGGGCGCCCGACCGCCGACCCCGACGCCTTCGTGCCGTTCGCGCGATCCCTCCCACATCCGGTGATCGGCGAACTGATCGCCGAAGCCGAGCCGTTGGGACCGGTGGTCACCACCCGCAGCACCGCCAACCGGCGCCGCTACTACGAGCGGGCCAGGCGTCTGCCGGCCGGTTTCGTCGTGCTGGGCGACGCGATCGCCGGCTACAACCCGGTGTACGGCCACGGGGTGAGCGCCGCCGCGCAGAGCGTCGTCGCGCTGCGCGAGGTGCTGCGCCGGCACGACCTGACCGACCCGCTGACCGCCCGGCGGGTCCAGCGGGCGGCGGCACGGCCGGTGGAGAACGCGTGGAACCTGGCGGTCGGGCAGGACGTGTTCTACCCGGGCGCCGCCGACCGGCCGCCGAGCCGCGCGGAGCGGCTGCTGGCCGCCTACGTGGACCGTGCCGTCGACGCCGGAGCCCGCAATCCGCGGGCGCTGCGCGTCCTGCTCGACGTCATGAGCATGGAGCGGCCGGCCACCCGGCTGATGCGGCCGGACATGCTCGCCCTGCTCCTCCTCGGGCGCCGCAAGCCCCTGCTGGACGGTCCGCCGCTGAGCGAGGCCGAACTGCGGGCGGTGGGACTTCCGGTGAGCGCCGTGGAGCGGACGCCTTCGGTCTAGACTGCCGCCATGACTGCCGGGTCGGCCACGGGCCACACACGAGTGAGGCGCCCGGCCTCGGCGTGACGCCGGCGCGGGCCCGCGGCCCGCCCCCGGTTCCGGATCCCCGCGCCTTCACCTTCCGGAACCGACACTGGAGCGTCACCCGTATGTCCGTCACCGCAGTCCAGCTCGACCACGTCGTCGTCCACGCCAGGGACCGCGAACTGTCCGCCGAGTTCCTCGCCGCCGTCCTCGGCCTGAGCGTCGGGGCCCCCTTCGGCCCCTTCCTCCCCGTCGACCTCGGCAACGGCGTCACGCTCGACTTCTACGAGAAGCGCGACGAGCCGGTCCAGGGCCAGCACTACGCGTTCCTGGTCCCCGAGGAGCGGTTCGACGCGATGGTGGACCGCCTGGAGGCCCTGGGCGTCACCTACTTCGCCGACCCGCGTCACACCGAGCCGGGCCAGGTCAACCGGCTCTTCGGCGGACGCGGCGCGTACTTCGCCGACCCGGACGGCCACAACATGGAGATCATGACCCGCCCGTACGCCCGGCCCTGACCGCGCGGCGGCCGGGACCGAGGAGGGCGCCGCCCGGGCCGAGGGAGCGGTGGGGGGGGGGGCGCCGCGCGCGCGCCACATCCCGGCGAGCAGGGCCGCGACGGCCGCTCCGACCGTCCCTCGCCGCCACC